>JAGVDT010000020.1 GCA_020058565.1 Minisyncoccota bacterium
AGGATATTTCGATTCTGCGATGAGTATCTGAGTTTCTAACTCGGCAGAAGATCCGTCGGCTACGCGCAAAAAATGCATAAAATCCTTTTTTGTACCCCGGCGATGACTCTCTGCGATATTCGAGGGAATGGAGACTCCAGCACGGCACATTTGACTTTGCAAACCGAATACCTCGCGTTGTGGGAAGCCTTCTGTTGCTTTATAAACTTCTTTAGCTAGTTCGACTGCCTTTTGCCAAACTATGAGTTCTCGAAATGATTTGATGTACATACTCTAAACGCTAATCGCTATTCTTTGGTTAGTTGCAGAAAAACTTCTTCTAATCGACCTCCTTTGTATCCGTTTTCGTTATCTGAATCTTTGCCCATCGCGAGGACTTCTTTCATGGTGCCATTGGCGACTATTTCGCCTTTCCTAATGATGGCTACATGTTTGGCCAGCTGCTCGGCTTCTTCGAGGTAGTGTGTGGTCAAGAGTATGGTGAGGCCTTCTGCGGTCAATTTGCGTAGATAGTCCCACATGCCGCGGCGAAGCTCCACATCCACTCCTGCGGTAGGTTCGTCGAGTATCAGGAATTTTGGTTTGTGTATCAGAGCGCGGGCGATCATCAGGCGGCGCTTCATGCCGCCGCTCAGGGTCATAGTGTTTTGGTGCATTTTTTCGCCCAGGCCTAGGTCTTTGAGGAGCTGCTCTGCTCGCGGGATGGCTTCGGAGCGGGGGATGCCATAGTAGCCGCCTTGATTCACGATAATATCTATCGCTTTTTCAAAGGGATTGAAATTGATCTCTTGGCCCACGAGTCCGATTTGGGCTTTCGCCATTTCGGGCTCTTTGTCGATGTCGTAGCCGAATACTTTTACGCTGCCGCTGGTTTTATTCACGAGCCCAGTCGATATACCGATGATGGTGGTTTTGCCGGCGCCGTTAGGCCCCAGGAGAGCGAAAAAGTCTCCGGAAGGGATAGTAAGCGAAACGCCCTTGAGCGCCTGCGTCCCCGTGGCGTAGGTTTTGGTGAGGTTGTGTATCTCAAGCGCATTCATGAGTACGAAATTATAGCACATGGCTATTTTTGCAGCAGTTGACAGCGTTTAATCGGAGACATATACCTACCTCAGACGATTGAAAACGGAAGGGAGTATCTAGGATGTTTACCAAAGCAAATCCGTGCGCCAGCGACGAAGACCTTCAAGCGTTCTTCGTCTGGTGGCAGCAGTTCACCGGGATAAATGGTGAGCAGTTCATGCAAGAGTTGGCAGAGCTTCGTGAATTCGTGCAGTCTTCTGAATTGACAATTCAAGCTGCAGCCGAATCTGGCAGGTTTCTGTCCTTATCTGAAAATGAGCGGCGGGCCATAGGAATCCTCCAACACCATCTTGTGCCTAAACGAGCCCAGTTGCTGGAAAAGGAGCGATCAAATCCCTATGTCCAGCCGGAAATGATACTGGCGGTTCCTGGGGCTCATGGTTTCTGGTTTGGGCCGCATGAATTCGGTTTTGAGACAGAATGCCTGTATGGGCGCGACGCGCGGGTCAACTACTCGCCTTGGTGCATGCTTGGACGTTTGCAGATATGGTTTCGGTCTGAAATGTCAGATGGCAAGCTCGTCTTGAAGACGAACTGGAAGAATTTGGATGGCGGACATTTTGTAACCACAAGCCAGTCTTCCCTTGTATCTGTCGTGCCTGCTCCGCAGGTTGATGCCGGAGGCACTCGAGGATGCATGGGCGACGTAACGCCCGGCTTTGTCGTCAAAGGACGAGCATCCGGGAGGATCGATGCTATTGTCTCGTCTCTCATCCGGTATACGGAGTGTCCACACCCACATGCAGAAAAAGGTAGAGGCATGGGTAATTTCCCGCCAGTTCCTGACACCGAAGTTCCTGAGTTTTATCTAAGAGCATTCCCACGCTAAGAGGGGATGCGGGCGTCCGTCCTCGGGCGCCCTTTCTTTTATCTGAAAATCCTTGTAGTTTGACGGTAGTCATTGATCAACCCTAAGGAGGTACAAATGGCTGAAATATCGTTGCGTGATTCGCAGCCGTCGGATCTTGATGGTCGCGTCATACGATTGTTTGGGTGTGGGACGTTGGGTAGCCGAGTTGCTCTGCATCTGGCGCACTGGGGAGTTCCGTACTTGGTCTTGTATGATCCAAAAGTTGTCCAACCCAGAAACGTGCTAGGTCTCAGCTCACAGAAATACCGCGATGAGCATGTGGGCAAGCCAAAGGTAGAAATGCTCGCACGCATGCTTCGTGAAATCAATCCTGGTATTTTGGTGGAAACCTGGCATCGCAAGATAGAGGGGGTGGAAACTCTCTCGGGCATCGTCATGGACGGACTCGATAGTTTCGAGGGTCGTGTTGCAGTCCGAGATAGCTGCTTTCAGTCTCCTAATGTTTCACTCCATATCCATGGGAGATTGGGAGTCAGTCACGGCCATGTTTTCGCACTCGATCCGCGTAATCTGTACCATCAGGATCGTTTCTCACATCCTGATTTATGGAAGCCGTTTGGACCCCCGGGACCTGAAGAGATAGCATGTGGGGCAACTCAGTCCAACATGATCATCGCTGAGCTTGCTGCAGTGGCGATGGTTCATCGTCTTTGGGCATGACTAGCTCGGGAAAAGGGAAGCGAGGCGCCTATCCCGAACGACGAGACGATTGTGATTGAGCCTGTGATTGTTACCGACAGTGTTGAGTGGGTGCCGA
>JAGVDT010000019.1 GCA_020058565.1 Minisyncoccota bacterium
AAGCTCCACCTCCGGGCCACCGTGCTCCATGCCCGCTTCGTAGTCTTCGGAGCGGATGATGTACACTAACTTCCCATACATCTTTACGATTACAAATTCTTGCCCATCAATATCTTTCCCCGGAAACACATTGCGCTTAAGATATATTTTCGTCTCAGGATCTTTAATCATGACTTTTTCGCCGGGCCTGAATTCCTGGTTGTCATTCTGAGCCTCCTTTGTGTTAAATTCTTCCATGGTGTTTTTGAGCTAGAAAATATTGCCGCACCGCTTGCACGTCTGCGGCGATCGCAGCTTTCAAATCTGAATCGGATTTGAATGCCATATCTTCGCGGATTTTTTGCAAAAGCTCGATGTCCATTTCTTTGCCATATAAATCCCCTCCTGAATATTTTGTCAGATGAGCTTCGAGAAGTTTTCTGCGATTGTCGGCATACACCGCGGCACGGTATTCACTATCGTCCAAACGAACTATCGCCGCGAAAATTCCTCGCTCCATACCGTCGTACGGAATATTCGCGGTAGGAAAACCAAGCTCCTGACCACGTCTGAGACCTTTTTGCACCGTACCGCGATACTTCATCCCATTAGAAATAGTCTGCACCCAGATTAGCGCCTCCTACTTCGTCAAAATGTAGAATGTCGACCATATACCGTATGCACCAAAATCCCCAACAACGATTTCTAACGGGACACGTGCGCTACTCGCCTTGATACTGTCCGAGTGTCGCGAGACTGTTTTTCTTAGCGCGCTCGATAAGCGCCACCTGCGCAAGCGCGACGTTTTCACGTTTGCCGCCCCACGCCATGAGCGCACTATCCTGCAGCGCACGGCCGTAGGAAAAAGAAAGTTTCCATGGGTACGGCCCGCGCTTGTTCATTTCGTTGAGATTTGCGGTCGCATCCACTTCGCTCTGTCCGCCAGAGAGGAACGCCTGTCCGGGGAGATTGTCCGGCAGGATTTTCTTAAAAAGCGCGAGTGTGGCGTCGGCCACCTGCTCTGGAGAAACAGTTTCTCCGCTTTTTTTGCCCGGCACTATCATGTTGGTTTTCAGCACCATGCCTTCTATAGCGACCCCAGCGTTTTTCAATTCTTCAAATACTGCCGTGAGAACTCTTTCGCTGACTTCGCCGCATTTTTCCATGGTGTTGTCGGCGTCCATCAAAACTTCCGGCTCGACTATTGGCACAAGCCCCGCCTCCTGCGCCATCTTGGCGTAGGCCGCCAGGTCTTTTGCGTTCTGACGGATATTCGCGTCGGTCGGGATTCCTTCGCCGATAGTGACGACCGCGCGCCACTTGGTGAATTTGGCCCCCATCTGCGCGTATTCTGCTAGGCGCGGCGGAAGCCCCTCAAGGCCCTTGGTGAGCTTTTCGTTCGGGGAACTTTCCATGTCATATGTACCGCCATCCACTTTGATGCCGGGGAGCACCCCCTCGCTCTCTAAAACGCTTATGAAAGTCTTTCCGTCTTCGGTCGACTGGCGAAGAGTCTCGTCGTACATGATCACGCCGGAAATGTAGCTGCCGATATTGGGCGCCGTAAAAAGCATTTCGCGATATGCGCGGCGGTTGGTTTCGGTGTTTTCAATGCCGATCTTTTCAAAACGCTTGCCTGCGGTCGAATTACTCTCATCCGCGGCAAGTATGCCTTTGCCTGGAGCGACCATCTGTTCTGCTACCTTTTTCAATGCTTGTACATCCATATGCGCATTCTACCTTATAAATAGCTAAAGCCTCGGGGAAGTATCATCCAATATTGAGAGCAATTCTTCGTGAAGGATACCATTGGAGACGAGCTGCCCCTCCATGTCTCGATCATACCTCTCGGGAATCTTGCCAAAAAAATCCGTCGCCTTCCCGCCCGCCTCCTCCACCAAAAGCTTGCCGGTCACCATATCGTGTGCAGCGGTCCCGCCAAAAAATGCCGCAGAAAATTCTCCCGCGGCGACAAGTGCGCACATGTAGTGGATGGAGAGGCCAGTAATGAAAGAAACGCCGAAATCATAGGCGTGGTCCATGAAAGGAAAAAGGTTGCGGACTTTTTTGGTTTTGCCTGCGCCTATTACTGTCTTTTTTAGACCCGCGTTTTTGTTTACGCGTATCCTTTTGCCGTTGAGGTAGGCACCTTTGCCTTTTTCAGCGGTAAACATACGCTTGAGAAATGGATCGTACACAAGGCTCAGTATCGGCTGGCCATTTTTTACTAAAGCGATGCCAAAGGTGGCCGTGGGAATTCCGTGAGAGAAATTGTGCGTGCCATCTACCGGGTCGCATACCCAGACATACTCGCTTTCGACATTAAAATCATCGCCTTCTTCCGACAGGATACTGTGGCCGGGAAAACGTTTTTTGATGATCTTAAGCACGAAGTCGTTGATCACAAGGTCGGTTTCGGTGACCGGAGAGCGCAGATCCTTCCATTTTTTCTTCATTGCAAGGCCGAAGTTTTTGCGCATGATGACGCCTGCCTTTTCGGCAAGCTCGACTGCCGTTTTCATGTAGGTCGATTGCTTCATCCCGTTAGAAATAGGACGCGGACAAGTTTGACCTGCCACACCCCATCTGTTTAGCGCTTTTAAGCCCGGAGAAATTACACTGCTCGGATTGCACGCGTCCTTGCCCCGTTAGATGTTTTTCGGCAAATGTTTTGAGAACAGTATCCCCAGAGTAGATGTTTAAGCTGACATCTAACGGGGCGGGATTTCTAACGGGATTCATTCCACGATTCTACCCTAATGCCAGTATTTGTCGTCTTGCCCAGTGACCATACTTTGGTCTAATTTTGCGAGCTCCGTTAGGCTCTGAAGCCAGAAACAGATACTCATGCCACGCGACCAGCTTCTTTCAAAATCCTCGGCAAAATACAGCAAGACCAAAGTATGGTACCGGACTTGCGTCCCCCGCATGAACGGTCCATAATTAATCATGTCGTGACTACGCTAGACATAATCGTCGATCTGCAGTACGGGGACTCGGGTAAGGGCAAAGTTGCCCATTTTTTATGCCAAAAGAAAAATTACACGCATGTAATCCGCTACAACGGCGGCGGCAACGCCGGCCACACTATTTTTCATAAAGGCGTCAAGTTTGTAACCCACCAAGTGCCGGTAGGCGTATTTTTTGGTATCAAATCCATCGTCGGCTCCGGCTGTGCACTCGATCCGGAAACATTTTTTGAGGAAATACAGATGCTCGAAAAAGGCGGGATTAGCACCAAAGGCAAAGTGTTTGTCGCAAAAAACGTCCACATCGTGACCAACGAGCACAAAGAAGAAGACGGCAGAGAATCCAAAGTCGGTACTACCAAACGCGGAATAGGTCCCATGTACCGCGCGAAATACGGCCGGACTGGCGCACGCGCCGAAGACGTGCCAGCGCTCAAGCCGTATCTAATAGACTTGTACGAAGAATTCAACAGTAAAAATAAGAGCGCGCTCGTGCTTGCCGAAGGCGCACAGGGCTTTGGCCTCGACATAGACTGGGGTGACTACCCGTACGTGACTTCTAGCCACTGCACTGCCGCCGGCGCGCTCCTCAATGGCTTTCCGCCGCAGAGCGTGCGCGATGTATGGGGTGTCGCAAAAGCGTACGAGACGTATGTGGGCGCCAAAGATTTTGAGCCAAAAAACGAGCCTCTCTTTGAAAAAATCCGCGAGCTCGGTCAGGAATTCGGCGCCACCACCGGCCGCGCCCGGCAGTGCAACTGGCTCGACCTTCCCCTGCTCGAAAAGGCTGCTCGCATGAACGGAGTTACGAAACTCGTTATAAACAAAATAGATGTGCTGAATCGCGCCGGCGCATGGAAAGTGCGCGAGCCCAAAGATCCCTTGGGCATGGGCGGCAAAATCACTGCCTTTAAGAAACCCGAGCAAATGAAAGCATTTGTCCGCAAACGCTTGAAATTTATCCCGGCAAAAAACATCTTTTTCTCCGAGAGCGCGGAGACGGTTTGAAGCGGGCTACTCGGGATTCAGACTTTTGAGGTCAACCCCCATAAGAGTATTTTAGCGACTTTTTGTTGAGCGTGCAGAGGTCTCCGCATAGGATATTAAAAACAAAAACTCCGGCTCAATGCCGGATAGTCATAGTCTTCTATGAGTCGGAGTTTTCGGCGGGTTGTATCTGTTAAACTCCTTGCCGTCTGAAAAGCGGGACCTGACTCACTCCCGAGTGGTCAGCGGATCAAACCTAGGAACCGTTCAGCATACGTATGCCATGCCCAGTAAGTGGATCGCTCCACACAATCGCAGTGGGTTGCCGTAGTTGCAGCGCTGCTTCGGGGCTGTCGTGCTATGAACACAATCAGCCTACCAACGCCATTTTATCATATTACTTGCGGCCTCAACATAGCCCGATACTTTTTGCTACGGGCGGTGCAGGTGGGTTAAGTGCCCACCAATGTCAATCAGTGTAAGGGTTTTTGAGTGATTTCTCCACTCGGCAATTTGAGGCTTGTGGGTCGGGGTCTCGGATTTAGAAAGTGACAAAAGTGACAGAGAAATGGGACACGGCTGTGTCACTTTAGAAATGTCCAAGGGTCTTCGCTCCGCTGAACGAACATGAGAGTTTCCCGTATGTAGAACGATCTCGGGGGTCGTTATGGTAGTACCCTTCCAATCGTTTCTCTGTGGGGAATATTTCTAAGGATGCAAACCCGTCGTGGGCCCTCATATCTAAATCGTTGGTTACCGTACGAGGGGTATTTTTATAGCCGTATGCCAAGACTCTGTTTTCGTTCCCGTTCTTGCCGATGGCGGCGATAGTGCTGTATGACGATGAGCGCTCCGTATAAAGGCAGACCGTAACATTCGTGAGTGTTTGATGAACCTCGATAACCACGGAATGCTTTTGGTTCTGATGGCTCGATTCGGCAGTACCTTCGTACCGGCCACCAATATACGGCATACCATGTAGGACGCTGAAAATCGTAATGCGCCAAAGGTATTTCTCGTACACCCAGAAGAAGATGCCCACAAGTGCAACGGCAGTGGGAGCATCAATGATGCGCGAACGGGCCAAGGACCCGAGCAGCGGAACGGTTGAGCTATCTAGCAGGAATTGAAGCGCTGTCGCGATCCATGTGGCCGGAATCAGCGCGATAGCAGTAAAGAGTATGTAAAATCCGGCACCGAGTTTGAATGGTCGCATGTCAGAGATTGAAGGCGGTTCGCCATTGAGTATCTGCGTGAGCTATGGAAGTCGCCTTGTACGCACCGAGTGCAGATTCAAGCGAGCGTTTCAATTGGTTAACGAAAGTGGTTCTCCCTGTGACGCTCCAGTTTGCCGTGATGTCCTCATTGCCGCACACGCTCGGGATGATAAGCGGCACCAAGCCGCGTGTACTCAACTTTTTTACCATGCCGTCTGCACCCAAAATAAATGTGGTGACTGCATCCTCTGAGAAATGCTCGTTCGGCATTCCATGCACCAGCGCCTCCACCTTGAATGAGGAGAAAATATCGCGATCGTCACCGAAGTGGTTATATGCCCAGTTCTTGAACATGCGTACTGTTGGCTTGTACTGATCGACGGTCGCCTTATTTTTTGTGACACCATTTTCATAATGCAGTCGAGGGTGATTCGTTTTTTCGACCATAGTTCGAAAGGAATAGACGACTATCGGGTCCTCTTCATGACTACCCACCTGAACTGCCGGCACCACATCGGCGTTGAATGCACCGCGCACTTTAATACATTTGTCGCCACGGGTAACGGTCCAAGAACTATAGCGGCGTTGACCTCGGAGCTTCTGTTCGATTTCGTTGAAGATGCTTTCCCACGGAATGGAAGACGGAAACACCTTTCCTGAAAAAATGGAGCTGTAGGTTTGGAGACGAACCGCAACAATATCCACGTCATTTATGTCCGACCGTGCGGTGTCATTCCTGTAGGAACCTTGAAGGAATGTGTGGTGAGTATCGCCGAGCAGATCTTGGATGAAATTCTGCATCGCGGCGACTTCTGTGATTTTCGATGCAGAGGGGCCACTCGTGAGGGAGTCTGTAAGCGATGAAGAGACGAGGTGTGCCATATATTTACAGATTCTCCTTTTAGCCGCGTGGCGGGAACGGGTCGTTGCCGTAGCTGTTACGCTCCTGGATTTTGCCATCCTTGCCGTGAATAAAGTGTTCGACACTTCTGTCCTTTGCAACGCGCTCTCCCGCGTCGAGCGCATTGTCTTTCGTGTGATGTGATGAAAGCGGCGTATCGCTTCCTTCACGCTTGTTCTCCCATCGCTCGCGATCGGAGTTGTAAACAGTATGAATATTCTTAGCCATATTCGTTAATAGAGATCGGGCGGCAGGACTCCCACCACCACTCCCTGAATGATGCAATTATTTGTTAATACAATCGGCATGTATTTTGGATCAGACGACTTCGGGCGCAGGATGACCATGCCGTTCTTGCGCTCAAGTACCTTCACCGTCGCCGCGTCATCGATAAGCGCAACGACGATATCGCCGTTATCGGCAGACGGCTGCTTTCGCACGAGTACAATGCTCCCATCCTCGATTTTCTCGCCACCCACTTTCGCTTCGTTCATCGATGTACCGGCGACACGAAGCAAAAAATACTGCGACCCCGGGCGCGCAAGCGCTGTCGAAACTGATATCACTGCTTCGACATTCTCCTCAGCAAGCATGGGTGCACCGGCAGCAATACTGCCGACCAACGGCACGTTCACCGTGGAGACCGAGGAGTTGGATTCGAGACTTGGACTGGTGAGGCGAATCCTCCTTCCTGCACGACGAATCAGCCCGGCCTTCTCAAGACGCTCAAGCGACAACACGGCAGAACGCGGAGACGACCGCTCGGTGACCTCGTTTATCTCCCGCAGAGTGGGCGCATCCAAGCCGTGGACAAGATGGTTTCGGATGAGGGTATAGACCTTCTTGTCGCTCTCGCTGATGTGATCTAGCATAGGTATAAACAAGTATACATCCAAGTGGACTTTTTTGCAAGGAGTTGCTACACTATGGGTATGCAACGCGTATACCTCACCGACATCACCCTTCATGTGCGCGAACATCGGCAGACCGGTAGCTTTGCCAAGGTCGCCGAAAAAGGCCGAATGTACTCTCCTTTGCCCAAGGACTATGGCAACAAAAAGACCCCTATCCAGGCAGATGGTACTTTTTGCATTGATATCGAGCTACCCCCAGACCTTAAAGCCCAAGTGGAGCGAGGTGAAGTGGAGGTCATGATCCCAGACGGCGGCTTGCCGATATATGCAGGGCGGGATGTGTACGAATTCACCGAGAGAATGCGACTCGACAAGCACCGAGCGGATGTGCACGGAAAGTGGGGTGCGAAGGCATGGCGGGATAAAAAGATGGGTGTATAATTAACACACAACTGAATATACAAGTGGTCCTCGCGCTCAGCGCCACGCCCACTTCGTAGAGAAAGCCTGATGAGTCAGCTCCGCTGATTCTCCAAGTCTTCTTCGCGAAGTGGGCTTTCTCGTTATTAGCATTAATAACGTGAAATATGAGCAAACAAGATATAAAGATAGTGTACGTTCCCGTCGGCACGCTCCGACCTGCAGAGTACAACCCGCGCAAGATCTCCGACGATGCACTAGCGCAACTCAAGGAAAGCATCTCGCGCTTTCAGATGGTCGACCCAGTCATCGTGAATTCTGCGCCGAAGCGCAGTGGTGTCGTCATTGGGGGCCATATGCGACTCCGCGCTGCGAAAGAACTCGGACATAAAACCGTACCGGTCGTGTACGTGAGTATCCCAAACATCGAAAAGGAAAAGGAACTCAATCTCCGCCTGAACCGTAACACTGGCGAGTGGGATTTTTCGAAGCTGAAGGCCTTCGACCTCAAGCTGTTGCTTGGCATCGGATTCGACGACAGCGACCTCACCAACATCTGGGATGAGAATCTCGATACCGAGGACGACGGCTTCGACGTGGAAAAAGAACTCGCCAAGATTACAAAGCCAAAGACGAAACTCGGTGACCTCTTCCAGCTCGGGACGCATCGCCTCATCTGCGGCGACTCTACCGATCCAACAGTGCTCAGAAAACTTATCGGTAAGGATGCAGTATCGATGATATACAACGACCCTGTCTACAACATCGGCGTCGACTACAACAAAGGTATCGGCGGTAAGAAGTCATACGGCGGCATGGTGAACGACAAGCGTACTGACACTGAGTACAGAACATTTCTCCGCACGACACTCGAGAACGCCCTCGCCATTTCTAAGCCAGATACGCATGTGTATTACTGGTGCGATGAATCGTACATCGGACTCATTCAAGATCTATACCGGGAACTCGGCATTGAGAATAAGCGTGTGTGCGTGTGGATCAAGAATGGACACAACCCCACCCCAGGCGTCGCGTTTAACAAATGTTACGAGCCATGTGTATATGGCGTGCGTGGGAAACCGCATCTCACCAAAGGCATCGACAATCTCAACGAGGTGTTCAATAAGGAACTCACGACCGGAAACCGCCTCATTGACGACATCTTGGATCTCCTCAACATCTGGCTCGTGAAGCGGATTGCGGGACAGGATTACCAGCACGCTACCGCTAAACCGCCAACGCTCCATGAAAAAGCCATACGCCGCTGCACTCGCCCGGGCGATCTCATTCTCGATTCGTTCGGTGGTTCCGGTAGCACCTTAATAGCAGCAGAACAACTCAAGCGACGCTCCGCACTGGTCGAGCTAGAGCCGATATTCTGCGATCTCATTGTCAAAAGATATGAAGCACTCACACACAGAAAAGCCAAGAAGCTCAATTAAAGTCGGTGACATATTCCGTATTGGCGACCACATACTCGGTTGTGGTGATGCCCGTGATCTCGACTTCGTGAATCGCGTCGTCGATAAAACAAAGATATCGCTTATTCTGAGCGACCCGCCGTATGGCGTGGCGTTCGTAGAGAGCAAGGAGTCGTTTATGAACATCAAGGTGCAGAAAAAGATTCTCAATGACGGTATCGTCTCAGAATCACAGTACGCGCAATTCACAAAGGATTGGCTGGTGCCGGTTGTGCCGCATCTCACCAGGAAGAACAGCGTTTACATCTTCAATTCCGACAAAATGCTCTTCGCGCTGCGCGAAGGCATGGAGCGCTCCGGCATCCGCTTTGCACAGCTCTTAGTGTGGATCAAAAACCACCCCGTGGTTGGGCGCAAAGACTATCTTCCTCAGCATGAGTTAGTGGCATACGGCTGGCACGGCACACATGATTTCAAGAAAGCTAAAGACAAGTCCATTCTCTTCTATCCAAAACCAAGTAAAAGCCCGCTTCATCCGACGCAAAAGCCGGTTGGTCTCTTGCGCCGCCTCATTCTCAATAGCTCGAACATCGACGACGTCATCTACGACTGCTTTGCGGGATCAGGATCGACCGGTATCGCAGCCGAGCAATGCAAACGTAAGAGCATCTTGGTTGAACGTGACGAGGAATATTGCCAGGTCATTATCAACCGCTTCGAGCGAGAGTCCGGGCTTAAGGCGAAAAAGATATGAAAAAAGATCGTACTGCCGAGCTGTTTCTCGAACAGCTTAGAAAAATCCCAATTGTGCAAGTCTCATGTGAAAAGGTTGATGTGTCGCGTAACACGGTCTATCGCTGGCGCAAGGAAGATACCGAATTCGCAAAGGCAATGGATGAGGCTCTTTCTGACGGTGAAGCGGTGGTCAACGACATGAGTGAGTCTCAGCTCCTCTCTAAGATCAAGAATGGCGAGTGGCCACCGATAGCGTTCTGGCTCCGCAAGCGCCATCCAAAATTCAAGGACCGTCTTGAAATTACCGGAACGCTCCAAAGCCCACAGGATGAACTGACGCCGGAACAAGAAGCAGTTGTCAAAGAGGCGCTCCGGCTCGCATCTCTCTCAAGCGATGTGTCAGCCGCACTTCCCGTCGATAACCAAGAACATGGACCAGAGACTAAACAATCTGAATAGAGAACTGCCGCCTGATCTCGCGGAAAGAATGTTTCGCGACCGCAAAATCCGTACCGCCGTAACGCGTCAAAGTCATTTCATGTTCTTCCACTTCTACTTCGCGCATTATGTGAAGTACCGGACAGCGGACTTCCAACGAGAAATGTTCGCGCTCACGGAGCGGCAGGACATCCGTAACTTATTTATTGTTGCGTTTCGTGGTTCTGCAAAGTCGACTACCTTCACGACTTCGTATCCTGTATGGGCGATACTCGGCAAGCAACAGAAAAAGTTCGTGCTCATTCTCTGTCAAACACAAGCGCAGGCCAAACAGCATATGATGAACTTACGCCGCGAACTTGAAAGTAATGCACTCCTCAAAAATGATCTAGGGCCATTCCAGGAAGAGAATAACGAGTGGGGCTCGTCGTCACTCGTCTTTTCAAATCACAATGCTCGTATCACAGCGGTCTCGTCTGAACAAAGTATTCGCGGCCTACGACATAACCAGCATCGTCCCGACCTCATCATAGGCGACGACCTCGAGGATCTCGCATCGACTAAGACACGCGAAGGACGTAACAAAACCTACCAATGGCTCACTGGCGAGGTTGTGCCCGCTGGTGATCGCGATACGCAACTCGTAATTGTCGGGAACTTGCTCCATGAGGATTCACTCATGATGCGACTACGTGACGATGTTGAACGTCAGCGTCTCGACGGTGTTTTTAAGATGTATCCACTCGTCAAGAATGGCGATATCCTCTGGCCTGGCAAATACCCGACGATGAGTGATGTTGAAGCAGAGAAGCGAAAAGCAGCCAACGAGTATGCGTGGCAGCGCGAATACTTATTAGAAATCGTGCCGGACGAAGATCAAGCAATTCACCGAGAATGGATCCAGTACTACGACACCCTCCCCGAACCCGAGGTTATTTTGGAACACTACAGGTCACATACCGAAATTCGCATAGCGATTGACCTTGCGATATCACAACGCGATTCCGCAGACTACACAGCTATTGTCCCTGCATTTCTCATTGAGGTTCGGGATGGATATCGGATATACATCCTCCCCAAAATCATCAATAAAAGAATTACGTTTCCCGAAACGGTGGAGACCTGCAAAATGCTCGATAAAAGTTACCGCGAGAACGGCCAGCGACCCACATTCGTTATCGAAGACGTGGCATACCAGAAGGCGCTGCCTCAGCAACTCGAGAACGAGGGGTTCTGGAACATAAAGACAACGCGCCCAGGCAATCAGGACAAGCGCAGCCGCCTGGTATTAACCGCAAACCTCATCAAGACTGGTAGGGTGCTCTTCCCAAGAGAGGGAACTGAACAGCTTATTCAGCAGATTGTCCACTTTGGCGTAGAAAAGCATGACGATCTGGCAGACGCTTTCTCTAGCCTCGTACATAGCGTGATAGAAGACCCTCCGATCACGCCACGCATACTTTTCATATAGAAAAGCGAGATTTCGTACAGACTCTGCTTTTACCAACTCAGGAGTTACAAGGTCATGTGTCATTAGTCTATATGTGGATGACATCGAAAACAAAATTAAACACGTTCAACAATTGCTTTGGACATGTATCAAGGTGTTAAGAGATATTGAAAAAAGCAGAACAAAACCATATAAAGAACAGCTGCCGCTTCCATTTGAGAGAAAACGTTCCCACAATAGAAAGACTAAAAACCAGTAGAGACGGTCGCAATATCTGTGCCGTATCCAAGGTCCCTGAACACGAGCGTGTAGCCGTTGGAAACTATAGGTATCTCGAATACGAGACTACCCGAGACTGTTGATTGCGGAGCGAGTGTAAACTGCGGCATCTTCGCGTCAGTGATGAAGCTGGGTGTATATATCGCTCCCGCGCTGTCTTTGAGATAGAAGAAAAACTCGCTGCATTGTGTCTCTCCGCCATCGAGCGCATGGCAGATCAGTGGCTTGTCACCAATGTTCTTGATCGAGACATTGACGCGAACTCGCTCATGACCTTCTTCAATGGTCGTTTGATATTGTTCGGTATACGGGCGCTTGGAGCTGGTAACTGAAAGAGAAATGTTCTGGAAGTTTTTTACCTGTGAGATGGTATTAGTGAGATTTGAGCGGAAGCACCATCCAGAATCCGACTTCTCGAGCGTCATCAATTGTGTCTCACTCCTACCATCGGACGTATTCTCAACGAGTTGTATTGTTGCGCCATTATCTTCCTCAAGGACGCTTTTTATCTCATAACTTGTGAGACGTGTCGCGCCCCATAGATTCGTAGCTGTCTTTACGTACTCGGTTTTCGTAGCTCCGGTTCTGTCCTTTGGACAAATGAGATCATACATTTTGGCGAAATCGCGCTGTTGCGTATATCGCTCAACTTTTGTAGCAAACGCGGAAGCGGTTGCCTCCTCTACCGGAGTTAACTCACTTTCTGCTTGGTTATCTGAAACGTCCGTAGTGCCCGATGCATCATTCATCGTGACCCCTGACCCATTCTTCGATTCAGGAGCTTTCCCGGAACTTACGGACCACCAATATGTGCCGCCAGCAACAATACCGAGGCTTACGACAAGGGCTACTATCAAATATGGTTTATGCATATTTCTGAGTTTTTTAATGCTAATAACTAACCCTTGTGTTCTAGCTTAGGTTTTGAGCCTTGCGAAGGGGGTTACCTACTCTTGCCTAACTGCCTCATTCGTAGCCTAACATGTATATTCCATTTTGGAATATCCCAATATGGAATAGACGCTGTAGGTATGAAGAAATCCATTCATACCGACGAGAGGGTGGGATTTGTAAAGAAACTCAAGAAGGCGCGACTTGATGCTGGGTTAACTCAACTCGAAGTAGCAGATAAACTCGGCGCTTCCCAATCGTGGGTATCGAAGATTGAAATTGGCGAGTTGCGAGTGGAGGCTATTTGGCTTAACCGGCTTGCCAAGCTCTACGGGAAAAACCTCAGTTACTTCCTTTAGGCCCTCGGGTCTTATCAACTAGAGGTCCTGGTACGCCTGGACTCCTAGGGAGAGTTGCGTCATCCCTTGTGATGTATGGAAAATATAGCCACATCAAGGGTAAACCTCGGCGTGAGACAGGCTGGGCCAGCTCCCATTATCAAATACTGCCTCTATGCGAGAAAGTCGACAGAGAGTGAGGAAAGACAGATCCTCTCCATAGATAGTCAGATCAAAGAAATGATTCTGCTCGCCGAACGCGAGGGCCTTGAGATAGTCGAAATCAAGAGAGAGTCACACTCTGCGAAAGAGACGGGTCAACGCCCAGTCTTCAACGAGATTATCGACGAGATACGGCAAGGAAAATTCACGGGGATACTGACCTGGGCTCCAGACCGCATCAGCAGAAATGCTGGAGATCTTGGAAAAATAGTCGACCTCATGGATGCAAAACTCCTAATCGAGATTCGCACCTTCGGTCAGAGATTCACGAACAGCCCAAGTGAGAAATTCCTTCTGATGATTCTCGGGAGTCAGGCAAAGCTTGAGAATGACAACCGAGGTATTAACGTGAAGCGCGGACTACGAACGAGAGTGGAGATGGGGCTCTGGCCTGGAGTGGCACCGCTTGGGTACTTGAACCAAAAATTGATGGACAAGAAGTGCCAGATTGCCGTTGATTCGCTACGCGCACCGACGGTAAAGAAAATGTTCGAGAAGGTCGCATACGAACATTACTCCGGCAGGAAGATTTATAACTGGCTGAAGTTTGAGCTGAACTTCCATACACGGGGCAATAAACCTCTGACGCTGAGTGGCGTGTATAGGATACTCGATAATCCTTTCTACTACGGGCCTTTTGAGTATCCGAGAGAAAGCGGTAACTGGTATCAGGGCAAACACACGCCACTCATCACGCAGGAGTTATTCGAGAAAGCACAGACACAACTGAAGCGTGACAAGATAGTGCGTGAGAACAAAGAGTTTGCCTTCACCAAATTATTCACCTGCGGATACTGCCAATCAGGCATATCAGCTGAAGAGAAATGGAAACCACTCAAGGATGGCACGTCAGCACACTACATTTACTACGGGTGCAGTCGTGCGAGAGACAGGAATTGCAAGAACAAATACATACGCGAAGAAGAACTCATCGACGAACTACTCAAGATTATGGACGTGGTGAACATCAACGAGCTCGGCATGAGGCAGAAGCTCGAAGACGAGATACGACGATTTAACAAACTACAGAAGATAGTGAATGGAAAAACTGGTAACTCGCTGGTAGAAGAGGATGACGTAAACATCAGGCAATATGCGAAGTATCTTCTCAAAGAAGGAAGTACTTCTGACAAGCGTGAACTACTCGCAAACCTGCGAAGTAGATTGAACTACAAGGACAAGAAAATTGTGATGATCGATTGAGGAGAGTCAATTTGTTAGTCAAAAGATTTGAGTTATAATGTGAACATATGATGCTTTTGCCTACAAGAATCCAGAAAGCGTTGATGATCTTGGGACTTGTTGCCTTTCTTTCTCTTGGCTTTTTGAGTATGTCTCACTCGAGCATGGCTATGGGCGAGGATGGCAACATGACCATGACAAATTGTCTGCTTATGTCCGAGCAAGCGGTTGTCTGCAATATGAATCCTCTCGAACATATCGCCGCATGGCAGAGCATGTTCACGAGTACTCCTTCACAAAACGGTTCAATGCTTGTTTTATTGTTTCTTGCGGCGCTCGCGCTTGCCCTTGTTTGGACCAGATCACTGTGGCCACCTCCTGAAAAAACGTCTGGGTTAGGCTTTCGTTTTGTTTGCAGGGAAGAACATCTGCCGCCTCCACTCCTACAAGAACTTTTTTCAAACGGCATTCTAAACCCCAAGCTTTTCTAAGCAATTTCTGTATCGCCTTGATCGGTTTCGGAGAGGCGTTTTTTGTTATTCGTTTATCCTTCAACATTGAACAACTAAAAGTATGGAACCAGAAGTAAAACAGAGTGGGGTGTCTCTCTCGACTCCCATCGCGATTGTTATCGCGGGAGCTCTCGTTGCTGGCGCTGTCTACATGGGCGCGAGTAACAGCGATATCGTTAATGTGCCCCAACCCCAGGCAGCGGCACAACAATCCGGCGACCTTGAACAAATGATAGCCATTAGTGCAGAGGATCACATCCGCGGCAATCCAGATGCACCGGTGAAAATCGTGGAATACTCCGATACCGAGTGCCCGTTCTGCAAACGATTCCATACCACCATGCAGCAGGTCATGGATGAATACGGGAAAGAAGGAAAAGTGGCGTGGGTATACAGACACTTTCCACTTGATCAGCTTCATTCTAAGGCTCGAAAAGAATCCGTTGCACTTGAGTGTGCCAATGAGCTGGGAGGCAACGACAAATTCTGGTCATACGCTGATCGCCTCTATGAGGTCACTCCCGCGAATGATGGTCTTGATTCTGCCGAACTTCCAAAGATCGCGGAGTTTGTGGGCTTAGACACTGCAAAATTCAACACCTGTCTAGGAAGTACGAAATACGATAAGCATATCGAAGATGAAGTGCAGAATGCAGTCGCTACCGGTGGTAACGGCACGCCATGGAGCATTGTCGTGACGAAAAGCGGTAAGAAGTATCCGCTCTCCGGCGCACAGCCGTACGCATCGGTAAAGCAGCTCATTGAGCTCGCCTTGCAAGAAAAATAATCATGCCCCTCAGTGCCCTTACAAAAATATTTCAGCGCCCGGCGTACGTGCTACTCGTGCTTCTCGTAGGCGGCGGCACTTTCGCGTTCGCGACGTGGCTTCCAAACCTTTCGCTCATCGTTGAAATTATGGGGCATCCCGATGCGACACTGGCTCAAAAGATAGAACTGCCGCTGTCGCTTCTTGGTTCAATTACCACCAACTTCAGCACGCTCTCAGCGACATATACCATTCTGATATCAATCCTCTTCGGAGTATACATAACTCTACTCGTATACTTCCTTCGGAACCGAATAACTCTGGTGCGAGAGAGTGGCGTGGCAACAGGAACGTTGGGGATCGTGAGTGGACTCTTGGGCGTCGGGTGTGCTGCATGCGGCTCCTTAATACTCACAAGCGTACTCTCGCTTGTTGGGGCATCAGGAGTACTCGCATTCTTGCCACTTAGAGGGGCTGAGTTCGGCATCCTCGGTGTACTGCTTCTCTCGTGGTCTACCTATGTAATCGCTAAACACATTGTAGGTCCTCTGGTCTGTAAAGCTTAAAAACTACTAATGTACTGTCTATGAAAAAGATTCCAACACTGTGGTGGATCATCGGATTCATCGTTATTATTGTCGGCCTCTTAGGCTGGTCGCGACTCATACAAAGCAGCAACCCGAATACTGTATCTACAGGTGCGTTCCATTGGCATCCGGAGTTAACGATCTATGTCAAAGGAGAAAAGCAAGAAATCCCTCAAGGGATTGGCCTCGCGGGCGCTCATAAGCCAATACACACGCATGATGATATCCCTGTCATCCATATGGAATTTGTGGGGGCGGCAAAGAAAGAAGAGACCACACTCGGCATGTTCTTCAGGAATTGGGGCAAGGACTTCAACTCATTCGGCTCAAGCGTAACGATGACGGTTAACGGTAAAGAAAACACCGAATTCGAAAACTACCAGATGAAAGATGGGGACAAGATTGAACTGCATTACAAATAACACGCTAAAAAATCTTATGAAAAATGTCTACTTAGCGTTGGGTTTGATCGCTATCCTTGGCGTGACAGTCACTGCTTTCCTGTGGAGTTCTAATAGCTCACCGACTGAGGGAAGTCTTGTATCGAAAAACATTGAAGAAAAAGTATATGTTGCGCTGGAAGGAGAAGGAAAAGTCGCCGTGGTTAATCCAATCGATTCTCGGGTGATGAGTACCATCGACTTATCTCGAAAGGAAGGAGAAGAAACAATACGATACATGGCGCACAACGTTCAAGTTGCGCCTGATGGTAAAAACGTGCTCGTTACCGCGAATGTCGAGGAGCATATGGAGATGGAGAACGGAGCAATGTCTGGTGAGTCACCTACGTCTCACGGCCAGAATTTTGACGAGCTGATTATAATCGACCCATTGCAAGACGTGATTACACAAAGAATTCCCATAGACACGGATAGTCATCTTGCCCACGTGGTTCTCACTCCTGATAGCACAACCGCTTTCGTAACGTTGCAAGAAAAAGGCAAAATCTATTCGGTAGATCTCGCAAGCGGAAACGTACTCAGCAAAATTGATCTGGGAGAGAAGAGTGGCCCACATGGATTACGCATCACTCCCGATGGTAGCGAGATGTTCATTGCCCTTCTTGACGGCAACGCTCTTGCGGTGCTCAACACAAAAACTGGCGACATACGGAAAATCGCATTGCCAGGAGCGGCAGTACAAACAGCGGTAACACCTGACGGCGCGTATGCATTCTCATCAGTGTACGACGCAAAGCAGATCATGTGGTTGGATCGCCAGAGCGACGAGCAAGGATTGATAGCGCTTCCTAATGAGTCACGAGGACCAGTGCAACTCTACCCGACTCCAGATTCGAAGTACCTCTATGTGGCTGATCAGGGATATTATTTCGACCAACCGACGAGCAACGTCGTGTATCGCATCGATATCGCCCGCAAAACGGTCGACAAGACAATCGTTGCAGGAGCGGCGCCTCACGGTGTTGTGGTTAACGCAGCGGGGACGCGCGCCTATGTAACAAACTTACTGAGTGACGACCTGACGATCATAGATACAAACACCAACCAAGAAATTACTCGGATTCCAGTGGGTGATATGCCAAATGGAGTAAGTGTCTGGACCGCCAAGAGTGGAGGCACTCCCTAGCGATTTACCCAGTGCAGTGTTCAGCGTTTCTTGCATCTATACCCCCATGGGGTATACTGGGTGATATGAAGACAGACACAAAGTACAAAGTTGTCAGGAGGCTTAAGCTTATAGAGGGTCAAGTGCGAGGACTCCAGAGAATGGTGGATGAGGAGAAATACTGTGTGGATATCATCACCCAGACATCGGCGATTAAAGAAGCCTTGTCAGGGGTTGAAGGCCTGATGTTGGAGAACCATCTCTCAACGCACGTTATTGAGCAGATGCGTTCAGGAAAAAACAAACAGGCTATATCTGAGATTCTCAAAGTCTACCGGCTCGCCCAAAAGAAAAAGTGACAAGTGTAGAGAAGTAACATATGCACCGCCAAGTAAAATGAAAAACGTTTTTATCACAAAAGCATCTGGAGAACGTGAGCCTTTTTCTGAGGAGAAATTGCGACGTTCTCTGCAACGTGTGCATGCGTCTCCGAATGTCATAGATACGGTACTTGCAGAAGTGGAAGCGGAGCTTGAGGAAGGGATGAAAACATCTGACATCTACCGCAAGGCTTTCTCGATGCTTCGGAAGAAAGACCGTCCTGGCGCTGCACGATACAGTCTCAAAAGCGCACTCATGGAACTGGGGCCTACGGGGAGACCATTTGAGCGCTTCGTCGGTGAGCTCATGAAATCGGAAGGGTTTGCCGTTGAGGTGGCAAAAATCGTTCCAGGCGTGTGCGTGAAGCACGAGGTAGATGTTGTTGGTACTAAAGGAGATAGGCATGTGATGGTCGAATGCAAGTTCCACAATCAAGTGGGCACGAAATCCGATGTAAAAATATCGCTGTATGTGCAAGCTCGCTTCGAGGACATCGAGCGTCGGTGGAAGAAACAACCGGAGCACGGGGAGAAATTCCACGAGGTGTGGCTCGTAACCAACACTAAGCTTACGTCGGACGCAACAGACTATGCAAAATGTGTTGGCATGACCGCAATCGGCTGGAGCTACCCAGCAGCTGGTGGTTTGGAAGCACTGATCGAACGGCACAATCTACACCCACTTACCTGCTTAACACTCCTCAATCGTTTTCAAAAACAAGAATTGTTAAGCGAGGGGCTCGTTCTTTGCAAGGATATTTTAGACAGTCCTGATATTTTGCAGAAAATAGTTGGATCACCGGCACGCGTTGATGCGGTAATTATAGAAACGCAGCGACTATTAAAAATACTATGATTCAACCGGAACAGAGATCATTAAATAGCTTTATGCAGGTTGGACTGGTTGGATTTACCATGCTCGGCTTTTTGCTTACGTCACTTAAATTGCCTGAGTATGGTGTCGTCGCAAACCTTATTTCGGAAGTGTTCTGGCTCTACAGTACATACAAGGCATGGAAAGAGGCAGACCAGATCGGCATGTTTATTAATACGCTTATCGTAACGGCCATTCTCATTTTCGGAGTGATTAACTATTGGCTTTAACCTTCGCACTATGAACCACAACCATCAGCATGCAAAAATGACCGTCAAAGATTCGTCGAGAGATGTTTACACTTGCCCGATGCACCCGGAGGTGATCCGGGACAATTCAGGTATGTGTCCGGAATGTGGTATGCAGTTGGTTCCTACAAAGAAGAAAAGAACAGACGGACACGATGGTCATGACAAACACGTGGGCCATTCGACCAAGATGTTTTTCAGAAAGTTTTTGATAAGCCTTATTTTGACCATCCCAGTTGTCTTATACGCTGACGTTGTTAATACCATTTTCAAGTGGTCGCCTCCCGCTTTCCCCGGATCGGACTATCTCCCTCTCATATTGGGATCAATCGTCTTTTTCTATGGTGGCTGGATCTTTATTGCTGGTGCGTGGCGTGAGATCAAAGGGCGACTGCCGGGAATGATGACTCTTATCGCTATCGCTATTTCTGCCGCTTACCTCTGGAGCGTGTATGCGGTCTTTGCAGGTGCTGAAGCTCTGTTTTGGGAGCTCACGACTCTTATAACCATCATGCTTCTTGGTCACTGGCTTGAGATGCGTGCAGTTTCAGGAGCACAGGGTGCGCTTAAGGAACTTTCCAAACTACTCCCCGATACTGCAGAAGTAATCCGCAACGGCGTAGCGACGAGCATTCCACTTTCTGAGCTTCGAGAGAACGATGTTGTGCTAGTTAAACCTGGAACTAAGATTCCTGCCGACGGCTCGATCATCGATGGAGATTCAGATGTAAACGAGTCTATGGTCACAGGAGAGTCTAAGCCGGTCTCTAAAAAATTAGGCGATGCGGTTATCGCCGGTACAATCAACGGCGACGGCGCGCTGAAAATTGAGGTTTCCCAAATTGGCGAGAAAACATTCCTCGCCGGCGTTATGCGATTGGTCGCCGAGGCGCAGGCTTCCAAGTCTCGCTTGCAGATTCTTTCTGATCGGGCGGCTCTATACCTTACGGTGGTTGCAGTCAGCGGAGGCACCATCACGCTCGTTGCCTGGCTTTTAGCCGGAGCTGATGTCGATTTTGCGGTAGCTCGGCTCGTGGCCGTACTCGTCATCGCCTGTCCGCACGCACTTGGTTTGGCAGTCCCCCTTGTTGCATCAATCTCGACGACCAAAGCAGCGCAGAATGGTTTCCTCGTAAAACGGCGTCTTGCCCTCGAATCTGCCCGAACTGTTGATACAGTTCTGTTTGATAAGACAGGCACGCTGACCAAGGGAGAATTTGGAGTGGTAGAAGTATGGAACACTGGCGGACACACTAAAGACGAGGTTATAGAATTAGCCGCATCGCTTGATGCCTTATCAGAGCATCCGATTGCTCGAGCTGTTGTTACTAAAGCTAAAGAAATGGGCCTTTCTCTTATGGACCCCAAGAAGTTTGAAGCAATCAAGGGTAAGGGGGTGAAAGCGATGATTGGCGAGCTGGAAATCATGGTCGGTGGACCGGCACTTCTTGAGGGTCTTGGACTCACCGTCCCCAAAGAAATCTACAATCAGGTTCAGGAGGCTGGCAAAAAAGGACAGACCGTCGTCTTTACAGTAAAAGATAATAAACTTCTGGGAGCGATCGCTCTTGCCGATATCATTCGAGAAGAGTCGCGCGAAGCCGTTTTGTCGCTCAAAGAAAGAGGTGTGAAAACAGTAATGATCACCGGCGACTCCGAAGATGTTGCCGAGTGGGTTGCCTCCGAGCTTGGCATTGATGAATATTTTGCCCGAGTGCTTCCTCACCAGAAATCAGAAAAGGTGAAGGCACTACAAGATCGAGGCCTAAAGGTTGCAATGGTTGGCGATGGCATCAACGATGCTCCGGCATTAACACAGGCCGATCTCGGCATTGCAATAGGTGCAGGCACCAATGTCGCCATTGAGTCAGCCGGCATTATTCTGGTGCGGAATGACCCACGTGACATCGTGAAGATCATCAGGTTATCGCAGATGACCTACGCCAAGATGATCCAGAACCTATTCTGGGCAACAGGGTACAACGTTGTAGCACTTCCACTCGCT
>JAGVDT010000104.1 GCA_020058565.1 Minisyncoccota bacterium
GGATCATCGGGTGATGCGGACGAGTACGAAACGGCGGATGTTCAAGCGTGTTAAGGGCTTAGAGGAAGAAAATCCGATTGTGCACTCCTATGTTGGATTGTTATCGCATGGCAATGCGCGGAAACTGGAACGAGATATGAAGAAAGTACTGACGCGATCTGCAAAGTAATTCTTTACCACCTACCTGAGGCGCCGCCTCCACCGGAGGAGCCGCCGCCAAAGCCTCCGAATCCGCCGCCGCGCGATGAGCCGCCGAATCCGCCAGTGCCGCTACCACCTGCCCACCAGGGCGGGCGATTTCCGCCACGAGATGCTTTTTGGTATGCGCTCGAGACAGCGTAGTCAAACAACGCTCCCAAGAGACCCATTACCAGGATTAGGCCAAGGGTGCCAATGCCGAAAGCAAAAACAAGCCCAATTACGAGACCTGCCACAATTCCAAGCGCCCCTCCAGGCCACCAGGGACGGCTTCGGCCAAGTATTGCCGCAAGCCATTGGAGGAAGAAAATGGCCCCAATAAAGGCGAGCTCGATGTTGTTTCTAAAAAAATCACCGAACGAGCTTTCGGAGGATTCTCTGGGTGCGTATTCGCCTTTGGTCGCAGCCATGATGGCTTGTGCGCCAGCACGGATGGCGCCGTCGTAGTCGCCTTCGCGAAGCTTTGGGGTGAGTTCGTCGTCGAGTATCCGCTGTGCTAGCGAATCGGGCAGTGCGCCTTCGAGCCCATAGCCGACTTCAATGCGCATCTCGCGGTCTTCGATGGCTATCAGAAGCAATACACCGTTGTCTCGATCGGCTTTCCCGACGCCCCATTCTTCAAAAAGCTTTACCGCATAATTTTCGATGTAATCGCCGCCGAGGTTGGGGACTATTGCTACGGAGACTTCGTTTGAAGTGTCTTTTTCGTATTGCGCAAGCTCCGTTTCCAGACTTTGTTTGGCGTCTACGCTTAATACGCCTGCGAAATCATTTACATAACCCAAAGGATTGCCTGGCGAGGTGTAGGCTAGGACGGGTGACGCAAATAAGAGAAACCCAATGAAGGAGGCGACAGCCGACCTTCTCATATATTTAGAGTTCTACTTGCGGAGCAATTTCTGCGCCCGTTTGAGCTTCAAACATGCTGCGTGCGCCAAAGCCGAACATACCGGCTATCAAGGCACCCGGGAAGGTTTTTACGGACACATTGTAGTCTCGGACCATTTCGTTGAAGCGCATGCGTTCCACGGAAATCCTGTTTTCGGTGCCGGAAAGTTCTGCCATGAGGGATTGTACGGTCTCTACCGAGCGAAGCTGCGGATAGTTTTCCATGATCACCAAGAGCCTGCCAAGCGCGGTTTCTACCTGGGAAGCGGCCGCCGCTTTCTGGTCTGCCGACTGCGCGCCGCTGTACTTTGTGCGCGCCTCTGCAATGTCGTTGAAAACAGTCTGCTCCTGATTCATGACGCCTTTCACGGAATTCACCAGGTTTGGAATTAAGTCGAATCGCCGCTGGAACTGCGACTCTACCTGCGCCCACTGCGCATCGACGGATTCGTTTTGTTTGACGAGGCTGTTGTATTTTGAGCCGATAAATATCGCGGCTATGGCGATTAGCCCGAGAATAATGAGTATCCAGCGCAAGGATGTGTTTTGCATATGCTTGCATCATACAATGAAACGCCGAGAGGGCAACACTGCGGCCGGTTTCAACAGGAGCTCGGTGTAGTACGGCACGCTACAGAAGCGTCGCGTTCATTACGTAAGCAGCCGTCTCCAGGACAAATTCCTGCCAGTCGAAGGATTCGAACGCTGCGGCAAAGATAATAGCCGCTCGTGATATGCGGTTGAGCGCGAAAAAAGCCAGCACAAGATACTCAGTGCGAATTTTTAGTTTCCGAAAAAGCGGCTCCTGAGATGCGTATTCGAGCGCAAAGAGAAAAAGAAAGACTTCCCAGATGCACATGAGCGGAAGAAAATACCGCATCGGGTGATAGTCCGACACCGCCAGCAGGCTGCAAAGTATGCCGGTCATAGCCAAGAGCCAAACGAGGTATTCCTTCGGGAGCGAGGTGTGCTGCGGACGCAGGTAGGCGTAGACAAGCGCCGCAACCACCGAAACCGACGGCAGGAACGCAACCCAGGGCGTGTATCCAAATGTGGCCATTACCTGGCGGTTCTGATCGATCTGCCCGTAGATACCCCGAATATGTTCGGCGAAATCAATATAGAGGTACGGATCAAGCGCGGCAAAATACGCGGCTGCCATTGCTACGGCTACCCATATCCTGTTGCCAGGAACGGGCCACAGGTACGCTAAGGAAAGTACTGACAAAAACGCGCTGATATCGATGCGGACTGAGGCCATAAAACCGGCACATGCGCCGAGACATGCAAGTACCGTCGCGTTGCCGCGCAGCTCTTTTGCCAAAAGCATCAAGAGCACGAACAAGACTGCAAATACGGATGCGAGAGCGGACGGAGCCGTTGCGTGCGGGAAAATCGCATTCGGTGCGAGGAGCACAGCTACGCCTACCCACCACAAGCTTTTCGGGCGCAAGAGAAAGGCCGTGTATGAGCTCGCGGTAATCCCCAGCGCCATCAGCCCGGCAAGCGCCAGATGAAAGGTGATCCATGGATTTAGCGGCAACAGAAGCAGTACGGCCGCTGGTAGGAGAAGTCCGGTACCCGGATGCACCGGAGTCGGCGAGCCGAACTCCGGGAATACGCCGCGGGAAAACTTTAGCGCGTCGTCCATCCACATTGTGTCGTCGATATAGCCTGCTCCGGTAAACCAGATTCCGAATTGGACCAGAAACGAAAATAGAAACACGCCGGCAAACACCGCAGCGACGTTTCGCTCGGCAAAGTTTAAACCGCTATGCATTGCCGTTGAGGGCCTCGGCTTCTTCTCGTATCTTCTGCAGATCGAGATTTTTCTTCATTATCTCAAGCTCCGGATCGTGCTTGGCGATGCCGGCTGCCCGTCGAAGCTCGTCTAGCATCTGGAGCATTTTGGTGATTTCCTCTTCCGAGCGCACGTCAATCTCGAAATCCATTTGCTGCCGGATGTCGGCGATTTTAGACTGTCTGTTCTGGCTCACAAGAACGATTATGGAAAGAAAGATCGCTTCAAGCGAAACCGTCATCGTGAGAAAATTGAAAGGATACGGGTCGTACGGCGGTATGCCGAGGAATCCCGAATTCACGGCGAGCCAGACCGCAAAAAAGACGGCGTTGAGGATGAAGAAGCTGATCGTGCCGAATCGCCCGGTCAGGAATTCCGCAAACGCGTCTGTCCAGTTTCGCGCGAAGTGCAGGTTCGAGTGGAAATGTTCGTTTAGCTTTTCGCGCGTAAGCCTCGTTCCTTTTGCGGGGACAAGCGGCAGGGTCTTGTGATGCGCCATAGCCCAATTATCGCTCTCACTGCCACAATTGCAATCCGCGCGGCGCGATGTTTTGCACGATCATGTAGAGTGCCGGCGGGAAACGATCTAGAAACAGCCACAGAAAGATTGCGAACTCGACGGAAAGCCATGCCGGGCGCAGCCGCTGAAAAACTGCTCCGGCGAACTCCAGCATAAACAGCGGCAAAAAGACTTCCCACAGGATGATCGTGGGGAAAAAATACCGGACCGGATGATAGCTGGAGAGCATGATGGCCCCGCACATCAGAGCGCTCGCTCCCAAAAGCCACAGCAAAAAATCGCGGGGCACGCTGGTGGCCTTCGGTTTCAAGTAGGCGAATGCAAAAGCCAGAAGCGCGCTTATCGAAGCAAGTATGAGAGCGTGTTTGTGGTACTGGTACCCTACGGGACTGTGCTGGTTGGTGAGGGCTTGTCCGATGGCGGAAGCGAGGTGTTCTATCGGATTGATCCAAAAAAACGGGTTTAGCGCCCCGAAGTACAAACCCGCAAAGCAGAGAATGACAATGCATCTCTCTCGCACCAGCGTCCATATATACGGCAGGGAAACCAGCAGCAAGAGCCCGCCTGCATCAAAACGGGTTGCAGCGAGCGCGCCCGCGCATATCCCCAAGAGCGCGAGTAGGTTGTCGCTTTCGGGCGACTCGCGAATTTTCAGAAGCAACAGCGCATAGATAGCCGAGAGTATGGCCGCAAGCGCGGAAGGCGGCGTCATGTCCAGCATCACGACGTACGGCGCAATAGCGGTTGCAGCGAGAAGCCACCAGTAGGATGCGGGTCGAAGCGAATAGCACAGGTACGAAATCAGGGTGACGCCGACTGCCATGGCGAGTGCCATGAAAATTTTCATCGCCAAAAAAGCCGATACGCCAGTCTGCGCGACCAATGCGGATCCAAACAAAAACGTCGCGCCCGGATGCACGGGAAGCACACTCCAAAGATCAGGGAGCGCGCCGCTTTTGATCATATCGACGCCCGGCGCCCAGAGGGTTATGTCTGCAAAAGCAAATCCGGAAAGCCAGATATTTGCTTCAATGAAAAGGACGATCGCGAAAACTGCGCCGAATCTGAGGAGAATCGAGCGATCGATCATCCGCACATTATTGCGTTTTCCTATGCTCTCGCAAGCGCTATAAGCGAAACAATAGCTCCCGCTTTGCGCAGGGGTTTTGCCGCGCTTGACAGCGTCGCGCCCGTCGTGACGACGTCGTCTATAAGGAAAATGTGCGCGCCTTTAGCGAGCTTCTCGTCGGCTGAAAAAGCGTCTTCGACGTTTTTCAAGCGTTGCGCGCGAGTAAGTCGCGCCTGCTGAGAAGCGTGTTTAACCCGCGAAAGTGCGTTTTCGCTGATGCGCGAAAGCGTTGCGTCCGCAAATTCATCCGGGAGTCGGGACATGACCTTCTGGACCTGGTTGAAGCCGCGTTCGCGGAGTCTCTGCGGATGCAAAGGCATGGGAACGAGCGCTATCGGCCTTGGTGAAAACGTGCGCACGCTTGAAATCTCTTCCCGAAGGTAATCCGAAAGCGCAGCCGCGCATATCTCGGCGGCTTTCCAGGAATTTTCGTATTTGAGGGCTCGGATGAGATCTGACACGGACGGGTTTTTGTAGTCGAGGAGGGTGATTACCCGTGTCCCGAGGAGCGAATGTTCCGTCGGCACAAGTTCGAAGTCCCAGATTTCTTTTCGGCGGATACGCGCAGAGCGTGCTCGTTCGGGGAGGATCACGTCGACAAACGGCAAAAAAAGCGCCTCTAGGGACCCCCACGCGACTTTCATGGCGGCATAATACTCATTTTTTGCGGAAATGCACTATATAGTTTGAACTCCACGGCCGTGGATATGGCGCTATATGCGAGTTCCCAGATGCTAATTTGTTATACTACTCGGCATGCAAGATCTCCTCCAGAAAAAATGCGTGGCCTGTGAAGGCGATGTGCCGCCACTCAATAAAATAGAAGCGGATGTGCTGCTAAAGCAGACGCCGGGCTGGGATGTCTCCGACGATGCGAAATCGCTCTCCCGAGAATTCAAATTCAAAAATTTCGCTGAAGCGCTCACGTTTACCGAAAAAGTCGGGGCCGTCGCAGAAAGCGAAGGGCATCATCCCGACATTGAAATGGGCTGGGGGTATGTGCGGATCAAACTCACCACGCACGCGATCAACGGACTTTCGGAAAACGACTTCATTGTCGCAGCAAAAATAAATCAGCTGCAATAGCGCGCATGCCGCTTGCCTCGTAACGAAAAAAACAGTGCTATACTTTTCGGAATGTCCCGATTTTTCGCTTCGGCTAAAACCGACGGGACTTTTTCGCGTCGGTCACCCGATGAGCTTCGCTCGTTTAGGGATTTTTTTGAATTGTCGAGTTTTGTATTTCCTCGCAGCTCGCAGCTGGCAGCTGGCACCTAATTCGTTATGTCTTTTTCCCTGGGAAACATATTCAAACAAGTCCAATCGCTCGCTCCGAAAAGCGAAACGAGCCTGCTCGGCATCGACATCGGCGCTTCGTCCGTAAAAATCGTGCAGTTGCGTGCCTCGCGCGGCATTGCCGTCCTCGAAACCTACGGAGAAATATCGCTGGGGCCGTATGGTAATCAGCCGATAGGAAAAAGCGTCAAACTTACACCGGAGAAGACCGCCGAAGCAATAACTGACCTCATGAAGGAAGCGAATATCACGTCGCGCACCGGCGGGCTCTCTATCCCGTTTTCCGGCAGCCTTGTCTCTGTGCTCGATCTTCCGAACGTGGATGAGGAGCAGCTCAAAAGAATCGTCCCCATTGAGGCGCGCAAGTACATACCCGTGCCGGTCTCAGAAGTTTCTTTGGACTGGTTTATTATCCCGAAAGAAGAAGGCGAGCAGAGCGCTTTTGACCAGCTGCAAGATAAAGCGCCGGTGCGCGCGAAAGGGCAGGAGGTTTTCTTGGTGGCGATCCACAATGATCTCCTGCACCAGTATCAGACCATGGCGGCTACCGCAGGTCTCACCGTGAATTTTTTCGAAATAGAGATTTTCAGCGCCCTGCGCTCTGCGCTCGGCCACGGTATTGCGCCCATTCTTGTCGTGGACCTTGGAGCCTCGACTACAAAGATGTACATAGTCGAGCGCGGCATCGTGCGGCTTACGCACCTTTTGACCCAGGGCGGCCAGCATATGACCGAAACGCTCGCACGCACGCTTGAGTGGGATTTCGACAAAGCCGAGCGCGTGAAGCGCGAGCGCGGACTGATCGACAGCACGGCGTATTCTGTCGACGAGAACGACCGCATAAAAACGGCGCTGTTATCAACACTGACGCGTGTATTCAGCGAAGTAAACAGGGTACTATTGAGCTACGGACAGCGGTATAACAAGAACGTTGCGCACGTGGTTTTGACCGGCGGCGGCGCGTCTCTTCCGGGGTTGGCTGCGTTCGCGAAGCAGAATTTGAGCGCTGAAGTCGATATTGCTAACCCATTTGGGCACACAGAAGCCCCGGCGTTTCTCGAAGGCGTACTAAGGGAGATAGGTCCAGGATTTGCGGTTTCTGTGGGACTCGCTCTGCGCAATCTCAGGCACAGCTAAATGGAAATTCAAAGCACGAAATTCGAAATCCGAGACAAATCCCAAATATGAAAAAACAAGAACACCATCAAAAAAACAGCATTCGTTTCGGATTTCGGATTTCTAATTTGCCTTTTGTCTCGGATTTCGTGCTTCGGATTTAGGATTTTTAATTCACTATGGAAACCGGCATACAATCATCGTTCATCCCGCACGATGCGGGAGAAGTAAAATTAACTCCGCCCCGGATCGGCGGCAGCGGGGGATTCTCTGAGTTCATGCTGCTCATCTCGATCGTGCTCGTCGTAGCCTCCGGAGCGCTCGCCGCAGGCGTTTTTGTTTATAAACAATACCTCACCACCTCGACGAATTCGAAGAAGGAGCAGCTGCAGCGCGCCAAAGATGCCTTTGATCCGTCACTGATCCAACAGCTCACTCGACTCGACGATCGCATGCACGCGGGATCCGCGATCCTCTCCCAGCATATCGCGCCGACCGTTTTCCTCAGCGCGCTTTCTCAGGCGACGCTTACCAGCGTTTCTTTCAAGCAAATGAGCTTAAGCAATAATGATCAGCAGAATATCAATGTGAAATTGTCCGGGATAGCGCAGAGCGTAAACTCTATCGCGCTCCAGGCGCAGGTTTTTGGGAAAAATGGCGTGATTGCAAGGCCGATTTTCTCCAATATTGGCCGAAAGCCCGAGGGAGTGCAATTCGATCTCTCTTTTTCTGTGAATCCTAAGGCGCTTAACTACCAGCAAATGCTGTTGGCAGCCAACCCTACCCCCCCGCCCCCACCGCCGTCACCCGAATCTGTCTCGCCCTTCGGCGGCACGAGCAGCCAATAGTATGCTTCGATACTCTTTCGCGCTCATAGGGTTGTTTATAGCAGGAGCTATTTTTTTGTGGTACACGAAGCCAACCTACGACGGGGTACAAAGCATCAAGGCTGAAGGCGCGCAGTATGACGCAGCGCTTGCGAAGGCTGCAGAGCTGCAGCAGCTTAAGGCTCAGCTGCTGCAGCGGTACAATTCCTTTAATCCCTCCGATCTCGACCGGGTTCAGAAACTTCTGCCCGACCATGTCGACAACGTAGCGCTCATACTCGACCTTGATAACCTTGCGGCCAAATTCCAAATGCCGATTGAAAACGTCGACGTATCAACGCCGGCGAGCACGGGGAACCTGGGGGGCGGTCCGGCAACTATTGGCGCGACCGGGCAAAAGTATGATTCCGTAACGATACAATTTTCAACGAGGGGGACCTACGATCAGTTTCTCGCGCTACTAAGAGATCTCGAGCAGGCTTTGCGGGTTGTGGATCTGGTGGAGCTGGACCTTTCGCCGGAGAATGCGCAGGGTGCTACCGAGCTGCGCTATTCGTATAACATTACGCTTAGAACCTATTGGCTGAAATAATATGAAAAACACAAATCGTATTCAGTATTCTGTATACCGTATACTGCAAAAATCCAAAGAAGCAGGACGCGGGATACATAATACAGAATACTGTACACAGCATTCCATATGATTGATTTCATCCTCAGCCATAAAATAATCGTCGTCATACTTGCGATTCTCGTGGCGATTGGCGTTTGGGTAGGGCTTACCGGCACCTCTTCGACCGGATCGCTGCTGACTTCGGAAATAGTCGACGATAGCGGGCCCGACAAAGATCTTGTCGCGACGCTTCTTGCGTTAAGAGCGGTGAGGCTTGATGCGTCTTTGTTTTCGGACCCGGCTTTTGTCAGTCTAAAAGATTTCTCGACGGAAATCGTCCCGGAACCGGTGGGTCGTCCGAACCCTTTCGCGCCTTTGGGGAGCGGCATTGCCGTAAGTCCTGATTCGACGCAATCGGCGCAGATATTCCAGAGCCAATGAGGCATTTGACGATGATTTTCATCGTATAATAGGCGGATGGCCGGACGCATGCCGCCGCATCCAACAAACGGAAAATCATTGCGTAAGCCTGCGCGAAAATTATCGTAGATATGCCGACTTTTTTCACACAACCCGCGCAGCAATCGCCCATAGCCGTACAGGTGCCGGAGCGCAAGATTACAGACGGTAAAATCCCGTACGAGGTTCTGCGGTATATTCCCGAAGAAAGCGCGGCACACTACCGGATTGCGCCGCTCGCGGTGCAGGAAGGCGTTTTGGAAGTCGGGATGACGGACCCCGATTCCATCCAGGGAGTCGACGCACTGAACTTCATTTCGCGCGCGACCGGAATGCCTTTTAAGGTCTTCCGAATCTCAAACGACGACCTCGAGAAGATTCTCGCGATGTATCGTCAGCTCGGCGGGGAAGTCGACCGTGCCGTCACGGATTTCACGAGCGAACAAAAAAAAGACGCTCCGTCGGTCCAGTCCGAAGAAGCGCCGCTGGATCTTGACGCGCCGGTAGTCCAAAAACCGGGCGTTACCGGGATGCCAAATATCCAGGAAGACGCACCCGCGATAAAACTTGTCTCCACCATCTTGCGCTACGCTATTGACGGTCGAGCATCCGACGTGCACATCGAGCCGCTTCCGACGGGTGTCCGTGTGCGCTACCGCGTGGATGGCGAACTGCACACGAGCGTAATCCTTCCGCAAAACACGCACCGCGCCCTCGTGGCTCGCATCAAAGTGCTTGCCTCTATACGCCTCGACGAACAGCGAAAACCGCAAGACGGACGCTTCAGCGCGCAGATAGACAATCGCCCGATAGATTTTCGCGTGTCGACCTTTCCAAGCTATAGCGGAGAAAAAGTGGTGATCCGTATTCTTGACCGCGACCAAGGCTTTATACCGCTCGATCAGATCGGCTTAACGCAGAGAAATCTCGAGGCGATGCGCCGGGCCGTCTCGAAACCGCACGGACTTATCCTCATTTCCGGTCCGACCGGAAGCGGTAAATCCACGACGCTGTATTCGATGCTCACGGAAGTTGATCGTGAGCATAAAAACGTGCTCTCGCTCGAAGATCCTATCGAATACTACGTCGATGGCGTCACGCAATCGCAAGTCCGGCCGGAAATCGGCTATACGTTTGCCAACGGACTTCGCACGACACTGCGACAGGATCCGGACGTCATCATGGTCGGCGAAATCCGCGATGCGGAGACCGCGAAGCTCGCCATCCAGGCAGCGCTTACCGGTCACTTAGTGCTTTCAACGATCCACACGAATGACTCGGTGGGGACCATACCGCGACTTATCGATATGGGTGTCGAGCCCTACCTGATACCTCCGGTTCTCATTCTCACGGTAGCGCAGCGGCTATGCCGCACGCTCTGTGACTCGAACGGCAGGGAAGTATCGTTGTCGCCAAGCGATAGGAAGGCCATCGAAGCGGAGCAGGTTTCGCTTCCGGAAAAATATCGATTTGCGATACCAAACGCTATTTACGAGGCTGAGCCGAGTCCCACGTGTCCGACCGGCATGCGTGGCCGTATGGCTGTTTTTGAGGTTTTGGAAATGACCGGACAGCTCGAGAAGATAATCCTTGAAAATCCTGTAGAATCAAAGCTATGGGAGGCAGCGCGTTCGAGCGGCATGCTCACGATCCGTGAAGACGCGCTTTTAAAAGCTTTTGATAAAAAGATACCGTTCTCCGAAGTCAATCAGCTCTCTTCGCTCTTGATGGCAGGCGATCAAGAACAAGAAGAGAAGCCTGCAGCGGAAACGGCATAATGCAATTATGGCCGACAACGACAAAGTAGAGAATAAAATGACGGTGCTTCTGGTCGACGACGACAAATTCCTTCTGGATATGTACTCTACGAAATTCTCGCAGCACGGCTTTGTCGTGCATGCGGCGCTTTCGGTAAAAAATGCGCTTGAAACATTACGAGGCGGCTTTAAGCCTGAGGCGGTGGTTTTTGACTTGATCATGCCGGAAGAAAATGGTTTTTCGCTTTTGGAAAAGATCAAAAACGAGAAGCTAGCGCCAGGCGTATGCCTGATTGCGCTTTCAAACCAAAGCGATGAAACCGAAAAGAAACGGGCCATCGACCTCGGCGCGACACGCTACATCGTCAAGGCGAGCATGATTCCGAGCGAAGTGGTGGAGGCGGTGGAGGCGGATGTTAAGGCGAGAAGGAAGTAGAAATATATATAATGCTGCGTGTACGACATTGGGGATAGGGCAGATAAACAGCATACGGATGCCGTATAATAGGTTGACATGGATTACGCTTCCACTCTGAAAAAATACATAAATGTTCTGGTGCATGAAGGCGCGTCGGATCTGCACATGTCGGCAGGCGTGCACCCGACAGTCCGGGTATCAGGCGCACTGGCCCCAATGCTTAAAGAGCCGATTTTGACGCCAACCGACACCGACGGATTCGTCAAAGAGCTTTTAAGCGCCGACGCCTACAAACGATTTAAGACAGAACAAGAAGTGGACTTTGCGTTTGAAGGAGAGGGCGTGCGTTTTCGCGGCAACGCGTTTGTGCAAAAAGGCTCCGCGGCAATAGCGCTGCGCCTTATACCGAAAAAAATCCGCACGATCCAGGAGTTGAATCTTCCCGACATACTCCTTTCTTTTTCGAGGAAATCTCAGGGCTTTTTCATAGTGGTGGGGCCGGTGGGCCAGGGAAAGACGACCACCCTTGCTTCGCTCATAGAGAGCATCAATCAGGAGCGCCTGGAACACATTGTTACGATCGAAGACCCGATAGAATACGTCTTCGAGCCAAAACAATCGTTGATAGACCAAAGGGAAGTCCGCATCGACACCAAAGACTTCCCGACGGCTCTTCAGTCCGCTTTTCGGCAGGACATCGACGTGCTTTTGGTGGGTGAAATGCGCGGACCGGAGACCATGTCTGCGGCAGTGACCGCAGCTGAGACAGGGCATTTGGTATTTTCGACCTTACACACCAACGACGCATCGCAGACGATCGACCGCATCATCGATATATTTCCATCCACGCAGCAGGACCAGATACGCCTGCAGCTTGCCTCATCGTTAGCCGGTATCTTTTCGCAGCGCCTCGTGCCGCGCATTTCCGGCGGGCTGGTGCCCGCCTACGAGCTGCTGATCAACAACAAAGCGGTCGCCAACCTCATACGCGAAAAGCGCACGCATGAGATAAACACGGTCATCGAGACCGGTTCGACCGAGGGAATGATCGACATGAACCGCTCTCTGGCCGAGCTCGTCTCGCGCGGCGAAATTTCTGTCGAGAGCGCGTACCAATATTCTTTGAATCCGAATGTTTTGAATAAGCTACTGTAAGTGAAAATGCAAATACCAAAAATCAAAATGACAAGTCAAAATGTAAAAACCGGACATTTCGGATTTTCAGTCACATTTTGCATATTGGGTTTTGCACTTTGATGTATGAGCGTCTTCAAATACTCCGCTGTTGATGCCGAAGGAAAAGAGCGGCAGGGGACCATAGACGCCGTAAACATGGATCTCGCGATCGCGGCTTTGCAGCGGCGGGGATTGATCCTTTCAAAAATCGACGAAGATAAGGGCGACACGAATCTCTTAAGCGCACGCATCAAGCTTTTTGAGCGGGTGACAAACGCGGATATCGTCATGGTGTCTCGCCAAATCACCACGCTTTTTGAGGCTCAGGTATCGGCGTTGCGAGCATTCAAGCTTTTGGCGGCCGAGGCGCGCACGCCTCAGCTCGCGGAAAAACTATCAGATATTGCCAATGACATTCAGGGTGGCTCTACTATCTCGAACGCCCTCGCCAAGCACCCGGACGTCTTTTCGCTGTTTTACGTCAACATGGTCAAGGCAGGTGAAGAATCCGGCAAGCTGGACGAGACATTCGCTTTTTTGGCGGACCATATGGATCGCAACTACGAAATCACGCAAAAAGCGAGAAACGCCCTTGTATATCCGGCGTTCATATTGCTCACTTTCGCTATCGTGATGACCCTGATGATGACCATCGTGATCCCGAATCTCTCGAACATGCTTTTGGAGGCGGGAGGCGAAATACCGATATATACGCAAATAGTCATCGCCATCAGCAAGTTTATGTCGCAGTACATACTGCTCCTCCTGATATTGCTTGCCGGCGGGCTCTTTTTTCTGTACCGTTTCGGCCAAACGCAGCAGGGGCAGATGCTCTACTCCAAAGCAAAACTGGACATCCCGGCAGTCGGCGCTATCTACCAAAAAATCTACCTGTCGCGCATCGCGGACAACCTTTCCACGATGCTTAAGAGCGGCATACAAATATTGCGCGGCCTCGAAATCACTGGCCAGGTGGTAGAAGACCCGACGTACGAAGCGGTGATGACCGCCGCGGCCGCCGACGTCAAGTCGGGGCTCCCGCTTTCCGAAGCTTTGCGCAAGCACCCTGAAATGCCGGGGATTGTGGTCGCTATGGTGAAGATCGGCGAGGAGACCGGAAATATGGGCAGTATTTTGGAGACTATGGCGAAATTCTACCGCCGCGAGGTCGATAATGCCGTCGATACGCTCGTCGGACTCATTGAGCCGATCATGATCGTGGTTCTCGCGCTTGGCGTGGCCATACTCCTCGCCTCGGTGCTTCTGCCGATCTACAACATCGCCTCGAGTTTCTGAATCCGCCGCGAGCGGCCCCGAAGGGGCCGACTGTCCGCCTCTGGCGGATAGGAGGAGTTTCACGTCGAAATGAGCACATTTCGACGACGCGAACACACATTAAAATCCAAATTCAATAGAAAAATAAATAAAAGAAATATAAATATTGTATTTTCCGCGGGCGCAGAGGTTTCCGCTCTGCGCAAACTCGGGCACCAGGCTTGCGGGCATACCGCAAGCGTGTGGCCCTCAAACA
>JAGVDT010000071.1 GCA_020058565.1 Minisyncoccota bacterium
ACCAAGGTTTCGCTTTCGGCATGGGCCTGGACCGCTTAGCAATGCTGCGCTGGGGTATCGACGACATCCGCCTCATGCATAGCGCTGACCTTCGGTTCATCAATCAATTTTAGTATGCATTACTACGAACTACGTTCTACGTACTACGCACTGTCCCTATGAAGATTTCCCGCGAATGGTTGCAGACATATTTTGATACGCCGCTTCCGCCTGCGGAAGTGCTTGCTGATGCGCTCACATTTCATGCGTTTGAAATAGAGTCTGTGGAGGCCGATGTGCTTGATGTAAAAGTCACGCCCAATCGCGGACATGATTGTCTGAGCTACCGCGGCATCGCCAAAGAAATTTCGGCCATATTAAGTTTGCCGATTACTCCAAGGGCTCTCGAGGCTTGGGACCAAATGCAGCAATTCACGTTGACTATGCCCGTGAGCGTTCATATCGCCGAGCCAGAGCTTTGTCCTCGTTACGTCGCGTGGACTATCAAAGGAGTCAAAGTCGGACCTTCGCCGGAATGGCTCGTAAAGCGTCTGGCTGCAATGGGTCAGCAGTCGATCAATAATGTGGTAGATGCAACAAATTATGTAATGTTCAATACCGGCCAGCCCTTGCATGCTTTTGATGCGGGCAAATTAAAAAAAGGTTCGAAAGACGACTACGCTATAGAAGTCCGCAAAGCACATGATGCTGAAAAACTTTTGGCACTCGACAACAAAGAATACACACTCAAGGATTCTATGCTCGTGATCGTGGATGCGCATGCAGGTGTGCCTGTAGGCATAGCCGGGGTAAAGGGCGGAATGCCGGCGGGAATCACCGAGGAGACACAGGACGTAATTATCGAGAGCGCAAACTTCAATGGAGCCTCGGTGCGCAAAACCGCACAGGCTCTGAAGCTTCGCACGGATGCATCGCAAAGGTTCGAGCAAGCGCTCTCGCCAGAGCTACCGGCTATTGGCATTCGATCTGCGGCGAAGCTAATACTCGAACTCGCTGGAGGCGAACTTTCAGCTTTTTCAGATTCGTATCCTAAGCCGCAGGAGAAATGGAGCGTTTCGGTCTCGCTTGAAAAGATCAATCGCGTGCTCGGCACGTCTCTGAACATCTCAGATGTTGAAGATATTTTTAAGCGACTCGGATTTTCATATACGGTGCAGGGCCAGGTATTGACGGTCGAGCCGCCTTTTGAGCGCCTCGATTTAAAGATTCCGGAAGATTTAGTGGAAGAAGTGGGACGCATCCACGGCTATGAAAATGTTGCCGGTGTAGAAATGCCGGCTCAAAAGATTAAGCCGGAGATTAACGCGAATTACGCTTCCGCAGAAAAATTGCGCGAAGAATTGGTTTCGCGCGGGTACAGTGAAGTTTTCACGAGCGTCTTTTCCGAAAAAGGCGAGCGGGCCGTGGCAAATAAAGTAGATGGCGACCGGCCTTTTTTGCGTTCGGCACTCGAGCCGGGCCTAAAAGACGCCTATGAGCGTAATGTGCGCAACAAGGACCTGCTCGGACTTGATGAAGTAAGGTTGTTTGAAATTGGGACCGTCTGGACTGGCGGCAAAGAAGAGATACGTCTCGCAATGGCAGATAAAAAAGGCGTCGAGGAAGAGCCGCTAGCACCTTCGGAAGTCGGTGCATATGATCAGCTGCCGACTTCTGCGACAGAACGCTACAAAACATTTTCCCGATACCCGTTTATCGTCCGCGACATCGCACTCTGGGTCCCCTTCGACTCTGCTCAGGGCAAGCCCGCGGTTTCTTCCGATCAGGTTCTTGAAATTATACGCAGAGCGGCAGGGGACCTGGCGGTGCGCTGCGCTAAATTCGACGAATTCAAAAAAGGCGATAAACAATCATATGCATTTCGTCTTGTGTTCCAGTCTATGGACCGCACGCTTATGGACGAAGACGCCAACAGTCGCATGGAAAGCGTCTACGCCGCTGTCCGCGACAACGCCTGGGAAGTTCGCTAGCTTGCGGTTTCTGCAAATTTCGTCACACTTATTCCACAATCAACGAGACGAAAGAGGTGTACATGAGCGTCTTAGAGGGGTTGTTGATCTTTGTAGCGCTTTCCGCAATTGCTGTGGTTTGCGCACTCATCTGGATCTCCAGCAGAACAGCCAGCAAAGTTACTGATCTTGAACCGGATTATGATCTCATAACTTGGATTTTGCTGGATGGGCCTATGACCATGTCTGAAATTTTGCAGGCATATAGGCAAGAACATCCGGAGAATGATGCTTTTGAAACTTCCATTTTTCTGGTGACCATGCTGCCCTTCCTTGTTAGGGAGGGGGTACTTCTGGACTCTTCTTCTCAGAGGGATGAAGAGGAACCTGAGTACAGCTTAGCTCCTAAATATATCTCTCTAGCTCAAGCTCGAAAACAGGGAAGAGTGCAGAGACAAAAAATCGCAAACTAGTAAACAGGTTGCGAAGTTAGACCCCGACAGCTGTCGGGGTCTTGCTACATCCATACTTTCCTGTGCAAAAAGGATGTACGCTTAGGCCAACGCAGGGCTGTGATTACGACAAGTAAATGAACATATTTGTGAACATTAAGTCAACTGTACGAATAATCCGCGGTCGCGTAGGATTCGTACATGGGGTCAATAGAAGCTGAAGCGCGGCGCAAGCCGCGCAGGGGAGAGCTGCAAAAGATAATTCTACAGACCGTAAAGGTCGCTGGCCTGATCAGTATCCTTTTGGTAGCGCCAAATGTCATTGGTGCTATGGCCAAACTCGGTCTAATAGCTTCTAAAAGACAGGCAGGTCTAGTAGGTCGTGCATGTGAGCGTCTGCTAGCGAGTGGTGACATGACATGGAAGCGCGGACAGCTTTGTCTGACACCGAGAGGCGAAGCGAAGCTTCTGCGACTTTCTTTAGAACAATTGTCGAACCGGAAGCCGCGTCGATGGGATAAAAGATGGAGAGTGCTTATATTTGATATTCCTGAATCCAGCAAATATCTTCGAGATAAGGTGCGTGATACATTGCGAGCGATAGGCTTTATTAGACTACAACACAGCGTATGGATATATCCGTACGACTGCGAAGATTTGGTAATGCTTCTAAAGGCGGATCTTCAAGTTGGAAGAGACCTTTTGTATATGGTGGTGGATGCGCTTGAAAACGATGATGAGCTGCGAGCTCGTTTCAGGCTCTGAAACAGGGTGTACGAATAATCCGCGGTCGCTGATTATTCGTACAAGGTGAATTGCTAGAATATTCTAAGCAAATGATGGGTGTGGCCACATCGAAAATAGTAAAGAAACAAGCGGTCGCAGAAATGTAAAAGCCCAATACAGAGAGAGCTGAAATATGGCCATATTATTGCTTGTTTAAGCCATAAAATAGCGGTTAGGCAATTGGCTTGCAGGGCTAAAATTTGGTATAATTTTTAGGTCAGTTTTTTCATTTAAATCCACCCAAATCATGGCAAAAACAGCTCCAAAAGCACCACGAAAAGAAGGCTCATACGGGGCTGAAGACATCACCGTTCTCGAGGGGCTTGAGGCGGTGCGTAAACGCCCGGGCATGTACATCGGTACTACCTCGACCTCAGGCCTTCATCACCTGATCTGGGAAGTCTTCGACAACTCACGCGACGAAGCGATGGGTGGCTACTGCAACGACATCGAAGTCGCTCTCATGCCCGACGGCTCTATCCGCGTAGCCGACAACGGCCGCGGCATCCCAGTAGAAGTGCATCCCAAAACCAAAGTCTCGACACTCGAAACCGTCATGACCATGCTTCATGCTGGTGGTAAATTCGGCGGCGAAGGCTACAAAGTCTCCGGAGGCCTTCACGGTGTGGGCGTTTCTGTGGTAAACGCGCTTTCTACCTACGTGCGCGCAGAAGTCCATCGCGACGGCGGCAAGTACGAACAAGAATACAAAAACGGCGGCAAACCGGTGGGCAAAACCAAAAAGCTCGGCAACTCCAAACTCCACGGCACGATCATTACGTTTAATCCCGACCCGACGATATTCCCAGACATCTCGTGGAACTGGGATACCATCGTTTCTCACTTGCGACAGCAGGCGTATTTGGTAAAGGGTCTGCGCATCGCTATCTACGATTTCCGCGGGAAAAGTGACGTCGACGACGTGGGGGTTTTCTACATGCGAGAGCTCGGGATCGACGCGCCATCTTTTAGTTTTTATTTCGAAGGCGGTCTCAAGTCTTTGATTGGTTTCCAAAACAAACACCAAGAAGCCGTACACAAAAACATCTTCTACGTCGAAAAAGAGCAAGACGGCGTAGCCGTAGAAGTCGCACTCCAATACGTAGACGACATTTCTTCGCGCATCTCAGCTTTTGCCAACAACATCTACAATGCCGAAGGCGGTATGCATATTACGGGTTTCAAAACGGCTCTCACGCGCACGCTTAACGGCCTCAACAAAGGCGGCGGCTCCTCCAAAGGCGGATCCGCCACTGGCGGAAAAGAAAGCGACAGCTTTACTGGCGACGACGTGCTCGAAGGCCTTACGGCGGTAGTATCCGTAAAAATGCGCGAAGTGCAGTTTGAAGGCCAGACCAAAAGCAAGCTTGGCTCAGTCGAAGCCCGTGGCGCTACCGAGACGGTTTTTGCGGAAGCGTTTTCCCGATTCCTCGAAGAGCATCCAGACGACGCGCGCGCAATAGTCGGTAAGGTCGTTTTGGCGATGAAAGCGCGCAAAGCCGCCAAAGCCGCCAAAGATTCCATACTGCGCAAAGGCGCTCTCGACGGCATGACTCTTCCGGGCAAATTGGCCGACTGCCAGACCCGAGACGCATCCGAAGCCGAAATATTCATCGTAGAGGGCGATAGTGCGGGTGGTACCGCCAAAACCGGCCGCGACAGACGTACACAGGCGATATTGCCGCTTCGCGGGAAGATCCTCAACATCGAGCGCGCACGTCTAGACAAAATGCTTTCAAGCGAACAAATCAAAAACCTCGTAGTCGCTATGGGTACCGCGATAGGCGACATCTTCGACATTTCAAAGCTTCGCTACCATAAAATCATCATCGCGACCGATGCCGACGTAGACGGTGCACACATTCGCACACTTTTGCTCACGCTCATGTATCGCCATTTCCGTCCGATAGTGGACGGCGGCTACCTCTACATCGCGCAGCCGCCTCTTTTCAAGATCCGCAAAGGCAAAGAAGTTTTCTATGCCTACAACGACCAAGAAAGAATAAAGCTGGCCGGTGAAGCGACGCCGATGGAAGATACTACCCAAACAGAAGAAAATGATGAGGAGATTGAGACAGAGACTAAACGCGCTCCCAAAGTTTCCGTCCAGCGCTACAAAGGTCTTGGTGAAATGAACGCCGAGGAGCTCTGGGAAACCACCATGGATCCTGCTCGCAGGCTCCTCAAACAAGTCACCATCGAAGACGCACAAGACGCCGACCAGGTATTCGACATGCTTATGGGCACCGACGTGCCTGCCAGAAAGTCATTCATCACTTCGCACGCCAAAGAAGCTACACTGGACATTTAGTCTGCACGCCACCACACCTATGTATAGGTGTGGTGGCACGCGAAAGAGGCAACTCTGGATATATAATTGATGGATGGGTTTTGGAAGTGAATCCTCAAATCGCCAGAAAAAAACACCGAACAGACGAACTGATCTTCGGTCCGAACACCGCGCCGACCTACGGCACGTACTAACCGTTATTGGTGCGCTATCAGCAGCAGCCCCCGCTATCGCTCAAGAAAATGGAGCCGGAAAGCCTGCTGCGTCGCCGCAACTGATATCCAAGCCTGTGCTGGTAAATATACCGCAGAAGATGAATCAAGGAGCCGTTTGGTTCAAACAAAGGTTGGATGCGAAGAAGGCCTCGCCAGAGGAAATAAAAGAAATGGAATTGATGGTCATCTTTGGCAATGTCCCGCTTAAGCTTCAAACCGAATACACCGAACTCGTATTTTCGCCCGGAGGATATGTCCATAAAGAGCTAAACGGGGAATTCGATGCGCAGCGATACAGCGAGATAATGAAGCTCGTCAACAATGTATCAGTACGACTGACGGAACATTATCAAACCAACCCAAATGATCCGAATTTCGAGAAATACTTTAATCTGGCGAAAATGAAAGCGGCTTCTCATCATGTCCTTTTGGAGCTGAAAGATACTAAGAAAAAGCCGGGAATCACTGAGAAGTTCTGCAATGGATATCTGACCATTTTTGAAGGTGACGTGTATTTTGTTACGGCGGATCATTGCATAGAGGATACGAAGGCCGAACAAAGCTTCCGCAGGAACAAACAGATGGACCAAGCGGTTCGCTACATTGCACCATTTGAATATCAGCGATGGATGGTTCAATCGCCAGAGCAACTTCCTCCTCTCACTACAGCAAAAACAACTGCAGCATTGAGCGGCCAGATAGTAGCATCGATCAGCGAGCGTCCCGACGGCAAAGGTGGGGTCGTGGAGCACATAGTGTTTTCAGTCGCAATGCATTTATCTGAGAAGTACAGGATAGCTTTATATGGACAAGATGCGGATCAGGAATTTCCTGCCATAAAAGGAGCAACTATCATGCTTCGCCCTCCTGAGGACGGCAGGGTCACTCGACGTGAAGCTAGCACTGACCCAAAAAAACCTGGGAAAGTTCTTTCTATAGTGGCAAGCGGCAGTTCTGGTTCTATGGTGGCAGTACCCGCTGCAGATTTTGTTACAGGAGCACTTTCGACTGTTAGCGTCATTGAGGACTCCTGTACAAAAGTTTGCTATGCGACCAGCTCAGTTGGCAATCCTAAAACACTTCAGGACCTTATTCGAGAAGATCAGCAAGCGCGGGCGAAAAAGATTCTAGAGGAGCTAAAGATCCCTAAATAACTAATATGTATACGGTTGGTAGTACATCGGGTTTGTGTAGTAGTTGTTGTACTGCTGCGGATATTGCTGATACTGCGGTGGATATGCCTGATAGGTTGGCTGCGGAGCGTAGCCACCAACCAGCGTGGCTGACGCGTAATTGTTGACCGGGACACTGTCGCCGGAAAGCGCTACGGTAAACGTGCCGGTCTGCGCAGAGTTGCTCCAGCGCAAAGTGTTGATCATATGATCGCCGGGCTGCAGTGAGTTTTGTGCCGGCGAATTGTAAACATAGCCGCCTGCGGTCGGGAGATTAGCGCTAAAGTAATATGTGCCCGAACTCGAGCCGCCAATATTTGCAATATCAAACTGCGCGGCGGCGATGTCGTCGTAGTACATAGGGGCGCGCTGCACGAACATTCCCGTAGAGCGGTCTATTACGCCGAGCGCGAGTATGCGCACCGAAAGGTCAGCCGGCGATGTATTGGCGGAAGCCGGTGTTGGCGTTGGCGAAGGCGTTGGACTCGGCGGATTCGATCCGCCAGCTGGCGGAGGGGTCGGCGTGCCGGAAGGCGCGGGTGTCGGTGTGGCGCTCGAAACTCTGTTTACGAGTATAGTCGCGGAGCCCTGGACTCTTTGCGAAGAAGTTGCGTTGGGGAGAAAGACCACAGATATCGGCATTGAAGTCGTCGCAACGCCTTCGAGAACCGGCGTAAACGAAAGTGTTGTCGCAGTGCCTACAGTGTAGGAATTGCCGCAGGGGATCGCTATGTCAGCGCTTTTGAGCGTGAGGCCGCTTTTGCATTGATAAAGAAATGCGTAGTTGCCGCGCTCCTCGGTGGAGTATTGCCATGAAATGTCGAACTTCTCGCCGGAAGTTACCTGAGTGGGCGCGGTGATAGTGATTTTTGGTGTGCGGTTGAAAAGCCCCGAAAGCCAGCTTTGCGAAAGACCCATCAGATGCACGAGTCCCCAGATCACCACGACAATAAGTATGATGAGTCCGATGATGGCAACGAGGTTTGAAAAAAAGCTTCCGCGCGGCTCCTCTATTACGGGAGGGATTTGATCGGCCATATTGTTTTGTTGGCTAAATAATCACGCATTTCCAGCGATTGTCAAACCCACGGAATCAACGTAGAATTTTTTGGTTATGAGCCCTCAAGGCCAGAGCCAAAAGTCGCCGTTTCCTGTATTCATCGCGACCACGATAGTGATTTTCTTTTTGGCGCTTTCGGCCGCCGACTCTGTAGGATTCATCCCCGACTATCTCGACCAGACTGAAGGCGATCTCTTTGCGACACCGGCTGCGCGGCAGGCGAGCGCGGACGCACTTTCGATATCCCAGCTCCCGACGACGACCGATCTGGTGAATCCGATGATCCCGACTGCGCTTCCAGTACGTATTTCTATCCCGGCTATCGACCTCGATCTCGCCGTGCAAAATCCTGCCACACGCGACATCTTGGCGCTTGATGAGCTCTTGAAAAAAGGTCCGGCTCGCTATGTAGACAGCGCAAAGCTCGGCCCGAAAGGCAACATGATAATTTTCGCGCATTCTTCGCATCTGCCGATCGTGCATAATCAGATGTACAGAGCGTTTAACCGCATACCCGACCTACAAGCGGGGGACACAATCACCATCGAAGGCGACGACGGTAAATCGTATTTGTATTCAGTAGTCGACGTCCACAAAGCCGACGCCAATGAAGACAAAATAGACCTTTCACCCGAAAAGGGCACCCGCCTTACGCTCGTGACCTGCGACACGCTCACCAGCAAATCCTCTCGCTTCATCCTCACTGCCGACTTTGTCGGTACTATTGACAGTTAGTGCAACTGTGTGTTAATAAGCACTGGGTAATCAGCAGAAACCGCCACAACAGCGGTTGTTTACATCAAAGGAGTGCACGGAGATGAATGCTTTGTTGTCTTCGATCGCTACTGTCGTCGGTTGGGTCGTGATGATCCTCTTCATTCTGGTACTGGGCGGAGTTGCGCTCGACTGGTTCAGGACTTCTGACGTACCGCGACTGAGTTCGCCGCTTCCTGGCGTGATCAAATCGCCTGGCGATACGGACACGCCAGTCGGTATGGAACTGGGGGCACGCAAACATTCTACTTGCAGGCCTCTATGTAAGGGCAAAGCCCGAGGGACGCAGGTTCCCGCTCAATGCCCGGAGGATCCAGCTGGCACTTCAGGCTGCACGTGCGTGTGCCGTTAAGGATGGGCGGCGTTCAGTAGAATGCCGCCCGATAATTTCGTCAAAATATAATCACTATGACTTATCGCAATACAGCAAATCTAATAATCGGCATCGTCTGTATTGTTTCGACTTTTTCTACGGGTGCATCAGTGGCTGCGCAAGAATACGAAGGAGACCTCTACTATCCTGCTGGCGGAGATCTTTATTACGGAGACATTGGAGGTGACCTCTACTACGATAGCGGTGGAGATCTATACTTTCCATCAGGCGGAGATATTGATACTCCAGGCTACGAAGGAGATCTGTATTATCCTGCAGGTGGTGATTTGTATTACGGTGGTAGTGGAGATTTGTATTATCCATCGGGAGGTGATCTGTACTACGACAGGGGCGGGGATTTATATCGCAACGTCGACCCTGGCGTATACAGTCGAGAAATTGGATACCCAATAGGTGGATCGTATTCTTATCCTGACTATTCTTACTATTCGGATTCCTACTACTCTTCTCCAGGCTATTCATACGCTGCGCCATACCTCGCCTCGTACTATCCGGCGTACTCTTCGTACTGGCCGTCAATGACTTCTTCGCCATTATATTACGCGCCATCTCCGACTGCTATGCCTCCACGATCTGGTGGCTCGACCAATATCTCCAACGTCAACAACAACACCAACGTCAACAATGTAGTAAACAACAACAATAGCTCCGCAGTAGCTATTGCCACCGTTTCGCAAGCGGCGACACCAGTACAGTACCCAGTCGTTTACACGCAACCAGCGCCTACGTACGTGCAACCGTATGTGCAGCAACAGCCGGTAGTTGTAAATCCGCCGGTATATCAGCCTGCATATCAGGTAGTCCCACAGCCAATTTCCTACGCACCTGCTGCCAACTATGTAAGCCTCACGCAGTTGCCATACACTGGTGACTCAGATTATTCGCAAATGCTCATGTGGCTTTCAATAGTCATGTTTGCTGGCTCAGCGGCATACCTCTTGGCGTACAGACTGCGCCTTGTCGGCTAAATTTCTTTGTCACCGCTTTTGCTTCAAGTACGTCGGCTACTTATTTAGCTTCCGGAACCAGTCTGGTATTTTTATTGGAGCGGTTTCCGGTGTAGGTTTCTGGCCTTTACTATTTAATTCTTTAAACCAGCTTGGTATTTCATGCTGGACAGGTTTTTCACCATTTGGGCCAATACCTCTATCTTTGGGTGTTGCGTATATCATCAAAGGCGTTCCACCTAGTATCTCCCAACCCTCTCGATTTTTTATGAGCTTTCCTTCCTCTACGTACGGTGCGCTGTCTTCATCTTTTTCAAACAAGGATGCTATTGCGACATTGGACATACGGGCGCAACCGCTGCTATCGCGTTCGCCGAGCTTGTTTTGATAATTCGTGCCGTGGAGATTTGCGCCACGTTCCATTGGTGTGTCCGGACCAATCAAAAGGAGTCTGGCCGTTATCATTTCTGGATATGTATCCCGCCCATCCAAGTGCCTTGAGAATGTTCGTGAGCCTCCGTTGTTAAGTGCAAGTTCTTGAAATGCGCTTTTGTGCGGATTTAGTACTGAAACAACCTCGCCCAAAAGACCCTCGTAAGATATGTTCTTGCCTTTTCCTATGCGGTGCATGCCTAGCGGTGTCCCGCCTGAATTCACTTTATTGCTGTACTGCAATACGGACGGTGTTACTAGTATTGATTTCACAAAGTTTAGCTTTCCGTCGACTTTTTTTACCATATATATTTTTCGAAGGTCGCCAAGCATGTAATATCTGTATTTGCCTTCAGTGATTGCGTCTGAAAGCTGCTTCAATGGGTCCATGAGCTTAGGGTCTTTTTCTCCATTTTTAGAGGTGTCGCTAAGCTCTTTTATTCGAGCGATTTCTGACTCGTCTGGGATTTCCATAAGCGCACTTTTGAGTAGGTAATTACGCAGACCTTCCGGTGATGAACTAGGGGGCGGCGCCATACGGGGGATCAATTTAGTATCAGCATTACGCACGGCATGTAGTCCCGCTACAAGACGATTTGCGGTAGCAACATTTCTATCGGCAAGCTCTTTCTGCAAAAGTGCTCTTGGGTCAAGTTTGTCGAGCGGCTCATTCGCGCCCGCTCTGCGGCCTAGACCTAGTGATGCCAAAAATGCTCCGCCAGTACCGAGAAACTTTCGGCGATTTATGCCGCCATCCATATCGCTAGAATATCATGGTATTGAGCCGTAAATAGGGTATTGACAAATAGACATTATAGTGTATAATAGTTAATAGAGTATCTGTTCTATAGCTCCGCTTCCTCTTGGATGTTTGCGCAGGACACAACTGCATAAACACCCGAGAGGGAGAAAGAGAGGTGCCATGAAAGCACTTTTCGTTGCGACCTTTTTGGTCGTCGGAGTTTCGGGGTTGGCTCAGGCCAATCCATCTTGTCACTTTAACCTCAAAGACCGGGCCTGGCAGAACTGCCGGCCCGTCATCGGGAACCCCGGCGTTCCCGATGAGCGCTACATGCGTATGAAGGCTCCTCAAAAGGGGGCAAGTCCAGGGGACGGCTGCGAGGTCGTTAAGAATGGTCGGGGCGCACAGCTCTGGCGATGCCCACCCGGGACGATTCAATCGCTGCGCGCGGCAATGGGGAAGTGACGGGATGCGAGGTAGTAGTTTCCGGCTACTACTACCTCGCCCTCCGCTTAACTAAAAACTATCGCAGATATTGACATATTGGTGTTAAGTGTGTTAAAATATCGAGCGATAGATAGCAATATTTATTCGAAAAGTTATTAAATAAGCTAGGTCGCAAGACCAAATAAAAATAATTATATGAACGCAGTAAATAATCGAAAAGCAGTCTCTGGGCTCCTTTTTGTCGTTCTTTCTGTGGTCTTGCTTCCCTTTGCGACTGCTAATGCAGAGGGCTGGGATTATATCGAAAGCTACTATCCGGAGTCAGACTACATTGAGACATACTACCCGGAGTATGACTACGACTATGTTGAAACCTACTACCCGGAAGACGATTATGATTACGTTGAGACTTACTATCCCGAGAGCGACTACGACTACATCGAAACCTACTATCCGGAGTATGACTATGTCGAGACGTATTACCCAACCTACTCGTCATATCCGTCCTACGGCTATGGCGGTGGTTACGGCGGCTACGGTGGTTCTTCGATCGGCTACTCTCGTCCGATCAGCTACGGCTATCCTTCGACCCCGGTAACCTTCAGCGCGCCGACTACGTATCGCGCACCCGCGCCGACCCCGGCTCCTGCTCCTACGACCATATCGAACGTCAACAACAACACGAATGTTAACAACGTCGTAAACAACAATAACTCTTCTGCTGTCGCGATCGCTACGGTGACTCCGATTGCGGCTGCTCCAGTCCAGTATCCGGTGCAGTACGTCCAGTCAGTGATCTCCCAGCAGCCGTACTGCACCATCACGATCTCTCACTACGGTCAGAATGCTTATGGTCCGTACGCGCAGAATCAGCTTGCGACACTTACGTGGTCTTCCTCAAACGCTTCGTCTGGCTACATCAGCCCGAACATCGGCACGGTATCTGGCTACGGCTCGATGCAGGTGTATCCGACCAACGGCCAAATCTACACGATGACTGTCTATGGCCAGGGTGGTCAGGCTACCTGCAGCACACAGCCGTTCTACGTAGCACCGGTAGTAACCTACCAGAACCCGACTCCGTACGTTTCGCTCTCGCAGATTCCGTACACTGGTCTTGATCTCGGCGTCATGGGCAACATTGCCTACTGGTTCTCGATGGTGACTTTCGCTGGCGCAGCAGCGTACCTCGTACTTTACTTCAACGGAGGTGCACTTGCAGTACTCGGCGCTCGACGCGCTCCGGCTCAGATCGCGTTGCCTAAGATTACTGTCTCGCATCCAGTACTGAGCAAAGTCGAAGTACCGGTACACGCTGCACATGCAGAGGCACCGGTAATCAGTCCGATCCAACTTGCAACCAGCAAAGCCACATCTGACACGATGAAGCTTGAGGTAAAGCCTGGTGAGACTCCGCGGATCGTTATCTCGCGCTCCTAAAAAAGTCCGCCGCCTTGTCACGCCGAAGCATACGCAAAGGCGGACACAAGCTCCAGCCCGTCGTCGTCTCGCAGACCTCGGCGAGGTACAAGTGAAAACAGCGCCGGCCCCTTAC
>JAGVDT010000021.1 GCA_020058565.1 Minisyncoccota bacterium
CCGATAACCAGCTGTATCTGGAAATTGGATTCTTCCACGTATGCGATTCGAATTCCTTTGAGAGCGTACCCGACACTAAGCGCTTTCTTGCGGAGCATGTGTGTAGTATACCCGATTTAACAGTACGCTAAACTGCGCTATCATACCCAATATGTCTGAAGCAGAGATCCGGACCGACCGCCTGAAAAAGCTTGAGCGCCTGAAAGCCGCGGGGATGTCTGCATACCCGAGCGCTTCCGAGATAACAGCGACCAACCAGAAATTTTTGGAGACGTTTGAAGACGCCATAGGACCGCGAACGATCGGAGGCCGCATAATGGCACTTCGCGGACAGGGGGGTATCCAGTTTGCTGTGCTCGAAGATGGTACGAGCCGCCTGCAGGCTGTCTTTCAAAAAGATGAAATGCCCGAGGCGTTCGCGCTCTTTGCCGACACTGTCGACGTTGGAGATTTCGTTCAAGTAAGCGGAGAGCCGTACACCACCAAGCGTGGCGAACGCTCCATAAAAGCCTCTGCATGGAAAATGCTGGCGAAGTCAATGATGCCGATACCGGTCTCTTGGTACGGTCTCAAAGACGAAGAACTCAAGCTTCGCGAAAGATACCTTTCGGTCCTTCTCGATCCGCAACTCAAGGCGCTCTTCGTACGTAGAGAAAAGTTTTGGCAGACGGTAAGAGATTTTTATAAAGAACGCGGCTTTTACGAAGCCGAAACGCCTGTTTTGGAATCTTCGCCCGGCGGCGCAGATGCGCGACCCTTCGAAACGTACCATCACGCACTCGATATCAACGTATACTTGCGCATATCGCTCGAGCTCTGGCTCAAACGCCTTCTCGTTGCCGGTTTTCCAAAAGTATTCGAAATTGGGAGGATTTTTCGCAACGAAGGGCAGTCTCGCGAGCATTTGCAGGACTATACGCAAATCGAGTCTTACGAGGCTTACAAGGACATGCGCGACGGCATGACTTTTATCCAGGAGCTGTATCGGCGCATCGTAAAAGACGTGTACGGCCAGTACACTTTTACAATAGGCGACCATACAGTGGATTTTGCAGAGGAATGGCCCCAGATCGACTTCTGCAAGAAAATCGAAGAACGTTTCGGCGTTGACCCTCTTTCGTGCACCGAAGAAGAAGCCATACAGGCAGTACGGGACGCGAATCCGCCAGCTGGCGGAGAAGTCGGCGAGGCACTCAACAAAGCACGTGCCATCGACCACCTTTGGAAGTCTATACGCAAGGGGGTATCGGGACCTGCCTTTCTGGTAAAAGTTCCTGTGTACCTTGAACCTCTGGCAAAACGCTCAGAAGCAGATGAGCGCATAGTCGAACGTTTTCAAGTGATTATCGCGGGGTCTGAGATGGGGAAAGGTTTTTCGGAACTTAACGACCCCGCAGATCAGCGTGCTCGCTTTGAAGAGCAGCAGAAAATGCGCGATGCAGGGGATGCTGAGGCACAGCGTCTGGACGAGGAGTTTCTCCGAGCCATGGAATACGGTATGCCACCCGCCTTTGGTTTCGGCATGTCCGAACGCCTCTTCAGCTTCCTGGAAAACCGCCCTGCCCACGAAGCCCAACTTTTCCCTCTCCTACGCCCCAAACAGTAACTATGGACATCGGATGTCCATAGTTTATAGTGCGGGCGATGACAATTTTCCATGTGCTCAATCGCGGCGTTGATAAGCGATCGATCGTTGAGGACGACTCCGACAGGTTGCGCTTCGTTCATTCGTTATTTGTGTTTAATGATGTGAAGAATGTGGATCCCAACCACGCCAGCCCATATTGGCGCGAGGAAGCGGACGCACGAGATCGGCTAGTGAATCTTTATGCATGGTGTCTGATGGGGAATCATTACCACATGTTGCTGTCGGCGGTTAACGACGACCCGGCGAACATTTCCACGTTTCTCAAAAAGCTGAATATGGGGTATGCAAAATACTTCAATGAGAAATATCTACGTACTGGTGCGCTTTGGCAGGGCAAGTCAAAGAAAATAGAAATAGGATCACAACCGCACTTTGAACGAATACCTTTTTATATTCATCTGAACCCTTTGGATTTCAAATTGCCTGAATGGCGAGAGGGAAAAATTAAGAATACGCAGTACGCGCTAGACACGTTATCTGCGTATAGATGGAGCAGTCATCTAGACTATATGGGTGAGAATAACTGGCCGTCGCTTCTGCAGAAAGATCTCCTCAGTGAGGTTTTTGGAACAAGGGATAGGTACGAGCAATTGATTTGCGAACTTATACAAGATTCGAGCCAGACAGCGAACGCGTCCATACTGGAAAAATAGCAACTATGGACATCGGATGTCCATAGTTGCGTTCGAAGTGTTTCGGGCGCTAGTGCGTCCTCGCTATTCGTATCGAAGCGCTTCGATGGGATTCATTTTTGACGCACGACGTGCAGGGTAGTAGCCAAATACAATGCCGATGCCACCTGAAACTCCTACTCCTAGGAGTACAGAAAGTAGTGACACCTGTGTGGCAAGGAGCCCAGTTGAAGTGACGGCAAAGCAA
>JAGVDT010000107.1 GCA_020058565.1 Minisyncoccota bacterium
AGTGTTTCTGTCTGACTCAGCCAAAAAGGCTATTTCGGCGTACCTTTCCGCCAGAGGCGGATCCGCCTCTGGCGGAAAAAAGCGCGGCGACTCTTTTATAGACACACATGAAGCTCTGTTCACCGGCTATGGCAAATTTGGAAAGGCAAATCCGCCATCTGGCGGAGTCTCGCGCCTCACCCCTCGCACCGTCGAGCGCTTGGTCAAAAAATACGCGGTGCGCGCGGGTATCACCCGCAAAGTCACCCCGCACGTAATCCGCCACTCTTTTGCCACAGACCTTCTAGAAAACGGCGCAGACCTACGCTCCGTACAGGCGCTTTTAGGCCATGCCAACATAGCCACCACGCAGGTCTATACTCACGTTACTGACAAACATTTGCGAGAAGTCCACAAAGCCTTCCACGGCAAGCGCCGAAGCTAACACGCTTGACCCGCGCGGCGGCGCACGGGGTCATAGATAAGCATCTTCGATAGGTTCATCAGGCATTTCACGCCTTCCGGTCGTCGCCTCGCTTGCCCTTGGGACCATCGGCGGAGTATGGGCGGAAACGGGGTAAAAAGAGGAGTTAGGGTTAATTTCTGCTCGACGAAGCCTTGGCGTAACCAGTCGCTCCGGATTTTGCGTGTTCGTGCTCAAAAGTCTGAATCCAAAATATTTTTTGCTTTCCATGCCTAGTGTTGTCGACGTGGCTCCATACGAATAAGCTCTAAGAGGCTCGGCCGCATTCCTCGATATGATTGCGGATTTTGCGGTGTGCCAAACATCGAGACTTTGTCGTTCTGCATGGGGTTGATGCTCCCCCATTCGCGGCTGCCGTGTTCTCCCATGTTGTGCTCGTTTTCCATACGGAAAAGTATGACAAACCAAGATGATTTTCTCGTGAAGCCTTTGTGCTATTCTGACGTGATGAAACTCGTCTCGTGGAATGTAAACGGCATACGGGCGGTGCATAAAAAGGGGCTTTTTGTCAAAGCCGTCAAGGAATTAGGATACCCAGATGTCTTGTGCCTCCAGGAAACCAAGGCCGAGCAGCATCAGAGCGAGGTGGATTTGCCCGACTACACCGAATATTGGAATTCGGCCGAGAAGAAGGGCTATAGCGGTACCGCGATATTCACCAAGGAAAAGCCTATATCTATAGTCAACGGCATCCCCGAAGATTTGGTCAAAAAGCACAAAATAGCCCACGATGGCTATGGCGACCCGTCTACTGAAGGGCGGGTCGTCGCGGCAGAGTTCAAAGATTTCTATGTAGTGACGGTGTACACCCCTAATTCCAAGGACGACCTTAGTCGCATCCCCCTTCGGCACAAACACTGGGACCCGGCTTTTCTAGAATATGTCGATCGGCTTCAGAAAAATGGTTCGACAGGCTCACCACATGGAAAACCGGTCATCTTCTGCGGAGACCTCAATGTGGCGCATACTCCCGAAGACCTCGCCAATCCCAAGCCCAATGAAGGCAAAAAAGGGTTCACGCAGGAAGAGCGAGAAGGCATCGACAACATCATTGCGAAAGGATTTGTAGATACTTTTCGGATTTTCACCAAAGGCAACGGCCATTACACGTGGTGGAGCCATTTCGCAAATTCACGAGCGCGAAACGTAGGGTGGCGCATAGATTATTTTTTCGTCAGCTCTTCTTTAGTTTCCAAAATCATATCGGCAAAGATCCACCCGCAGATAATGGGCTCAGATCACTGTCCGATAGAATTAGAGCTAAAAATATAGCTTTTTCTACAAGCTACTAGCTATCAAGCTACAAGCTAGTTTGAGTTATCCACACGTATCCACATCGATGTCCTTTACAGGTTTTAAAAGGACAGTACACTGTCCCTCAGTAGCTCCTTGATATCTCTTCGACAAGTTTCTAAAAGAAATTTGCAAGCCAAACAAAGCTCCACAATCCACCTAAAGGTAATGGTGGACCTCTGTCCACCAATTGGAAAAAGAGGTGCTTACGGCAAACAAATAGAAAATAAGAAACAAAAAGAAGAGAAAAATAAAAAAGCCGCTTCGGAAGGGACTCGTCTCTAAAAAGAGATAAGAGATGAGCCCCTAAACGGGGCGGCTTTTTGCTTTACCCTGAACTTGCTTGCGGTGAGGTTGTCGAACCGTCGAAGGGTTTTAATGTGTCGAGGGGCTGAATCCGGAGAGTCAGACTCTCCGGAGACCTCTCCGGAACTAATTTACATGATGTTTGTCGCGCAGCTTTTGGACCTCTGCCTCGTCTTCCTTCTCGCGGCGGTCCTTCCCCTGCTCTCCTAGTGCCTTCAGTTCCTCTTCTGAAACTTTCAGTAGCTCCCCTGCACGCCTTTCCAGGTACTCTTCGGTATTTCTAGATGGATCGTCGAGTACTTCTTCAAGGAGGGCGTGCAGCGTCCATCCTATGCGTGGACCGGGCTTCTCGCCCAAGTCCATGACCTTTTTGCCGTCTATTTTGAGCATGGAGACCGTTACCGGGTCGCGCATGGCCTCGTCTACCATGGACATGTATTTGCGTAGCCTGAAGGGCTGTTCTTTGGGTCTGCCGGTGCCTATTCGGTCGCATATACGGAGGTTTAGAAGGTCGTTGATATGCTCTACGCCTACGTTGGTGATGATTCTGCGTACCGCACTCAGGGTGACTTTGTCGGGGTCGGAGAAAAACATGTGCCAGCGTATTAGGGCCACCACCGTCTTTATGGTTTCGTTGGGCATGCGTAGATCGTGAAGTATTTTTTCGGCCATTCGAGCACCGATTACCTCGTGGCCATGGAAAGTCCAGTCTTTCTTTTCATCTGACCATCTACGGGAGGCGGGCTTCCCTATGTCGTGCAGAAGTGCCGCCAGACGCACCTCCAAAGGCCACTTTTTGTCGGCTGCATGCTGGAGCGAGCGCAGGAGATGCTCAAACACATCATATGAATGGGCTTGGTTTTGCTCGACCCCTATCGCCTCCTCTAATTGCGGTATGACATATTTCAATATACCGAGCTTTTGTGCCACATACATGGCCTGCATGGGCCTATCGCTCTCTAATATTCGTACGAACTCATCGCGGATTCTTTCTTTGGAGATTTTTCCAAGCCGATCGGCATCTTTGGCTATGGCTGCAGCGGTTTTGGCATCGAGCGCGAAATCCAACTCTGCCGAAAAGCGGATTGCTCGAAGTGTGCGCAGAGCGTCTTCCTGGAATCGCTCGTCGGCGTCCCCTACGGCGGCTATTACACGACGCCTGAGGTCGTCTTGCCCGCCATGCTCATCGACCAATTCTTTTTCGATAGGATCGTAGGCTATGGCGTTTACCGTAAAGTCACGCCTTTTTAGATCATCAGAAAGGTTGGTGCTAAACGTTACTTCGTCCGGGTGTCTGGCGTTGGAATACTTCCCTTCTACGCGATACGGGGTGATTTCGACCACTTTAAGTCGCGGGTTTTCAGATTTGGTAACCACTCCTACCGTGCCGAATTTATTTTCGTAAAATGTTTCCTCGAAAAGCGATTGTATTTGCTCTGGGGTGGCGTTGGTTGTGATGTCCCAGTCTTTGGGTTCCCTGTCGAGCAATAGGTCCCGTACGCAACCACCTATCAAATAGGCTTCGTGGCCTGCATCTCTGATCGCTCTGCAGAGACCTGTAATCTCCGCCGGAACATCGAGCCCCTTTTTTGCCATTGCGTTATTGTACGTCATTCTTGCTGTGCTCCCGGAGGGATTCGAACCCCCAATAGCAGTTCCGAAGACTGCCGTGATATCCGTTTCACCACGAGAGCGATTGCTGCATCATACGCGATTCTTTGCCATTCGGAAATGCTTTGGATTGCCGAGCGCGTCAACATTGCGGAAAATGAATTTTTCAGGCTATAATCGCGCAATTGCGGATATGGTTTAGTGGTAGAACGCGTCCTTGCCAAGGACGAGATCGGGGTTCGATTCCCCGTATCCGCACAGAAGAGTCCTGTACAAAACCACGCGGGCAGCTTGCCTATCTCTGCCCGTCCTTGAGAAGTAATATTTCCTGCGTGTCATCAGTCCTCAGCATCGAATACAGGAGCCCCACGATGGTTATGAAGGTTGCCACGGCGGGTGCCCATGGGCCTGTCCTACAGACAGCGGAGGCGTACCAGAAGACCAGTAACCCCACGAAAACAGCTAGTATTAGCCCGATATTCCAGTCACGGACACTAGTGTTTGGCTCGAATCTCTGCACGCTTAGCGTAAAGGCAAATAGTGCGAAAAGGACAAGGAGGACGACCCAGAGCCTAGTCGCACCTCCGTCGGCGCACAGATTTCCAAGCGAATTTACTGCGGCAACGATACCTGGGTTGCTGGTGGCCATAGTCGAAGTCCCCTCGCCTATCTGTCCATTCTGTCCGCCGGAACCCTTATTGCCGGCTGACGGTGGATTCGGGATGGTGGCCGGTGACGATGGCGCCTGGCTCGCTCCTGCCTCGCCTCCTCCCATCAATGTTACCGCCTCGATGAGCGCTGGGATGTTGAATAAACAGGTAACCCTGTTGCCATGAATGTCCGATTGCGACGAAAGAAATGTGATCTCCACGGGGACGTCTTTATTCATGCGGATAGACTGAAGATCGACGTGCATTTTAATGCTGCCGTCAGGGTATGCCCACCGGGTGATGTAGTTAAAGGCCACGTCGGACTCATTGACCGAGGTGGACAACGCGACGTAAGACGAGTCAGAGAGGGTTATGTCGAAGGAGTCTAGGTTGCCATTGTAGATATGCGCCACAATATCAGATACGGTGACAGCCGGGCATGCCTTCCCCGTCCCTGCCGGGAGGACCTGCATTGGCAGTACTGTGCTGGCAGCAGCAAAAGCCGGACTCGACAACAGAATAGTAAACAAAAGGGCGACCGTGATCGCAGCTCCCCCAAAACGCTTCTTACCCAAGGAAACGTTACCCATATGTGGAAAACTAGTACAGTCGTCCAGGCAGGTCAATAGTCTTCTCGCAGTCGAACACAAATCCCAAAAAAAGCGAGTTTTTAAGCCGTTTTATAGGACTTACATCAAGGACACTGCGTGCAAGATAATCGCGATTTTGGGACACCTGATCGCCCCGTCCTTTGCTCGATAGGCGTTAAAACTGTGGAAAACTATGGGGATATGTGGATTAATCGGACAATTGTACTTTATAGGGAGTATAAAAACAGCAAAATGTGGCTTATCGTAAGCATCTTTGGCCCACACCGCACACTAGACGCTGAATCCTTAACTTTTTATACAGTTAATGTTACGTAGTATCTATGGGTAATGTTTTCACGGGAAACATTCGGCTTAACAAACAGCTCTGTCTGCAATATATTTGCCGGAATGGATTCCGGTGACCTGACAAAGAGAAAGATCGGTGAGCTCGGCGAGGGGATTGCTGCGGAGTTCCTGCGGAGAAAGGGGTTCAAGGTTATCGCACGAAACTACCGTAAGCCGTGGGGAGAAATTGATATCATAGCGGAGCGAGAGGGGGTTGTGCGATTTGTTGAAGTGAAGTCGGTTACACGTGAATCATCCGAAGATGTTTCGCGTGAAAGCAACGAACATCGCCCAGAAGAACTTGTGCACGCTCACAAGCTCCAAAAACTCGCCAGGACAGCCGAAATGTACATGAACCATGAAAATGACCAGCGAGACTTCCAAATCGACGTAGTCGGCGTTTTTTTGGACGTGGCAAGGCGCAGAGCGCGCTGCCGTCTTTTTGAGCAGGCTCTATAGGACATATAGGACACTAATGTCTCCATCGCGCTGGGGGACTTCTGTGGTGCGCCCTCGGCGCGGCAGAGGTTAGCTATTCGCTGCACCATTCGCGAGAGGTTGAGCGATAGAACGCCAGTGCGGCACACAAACGGCGCAAGATTGCTTGACTCAGCGCACAGTGTCTAGATATCGGATGCCGGCAATTCTTTCAAAATCCAGTAAAACCGTGCTAGATTTCACAGAACGGGGCGTAGTATACCGGTAGTACGCTTGCTTTGGG
>JAGVDT010000091.1 GCA_020058565.1 Minisyncoccota bacterium
CTAAGAAAAACGAGCTCATCAAAGAGCTCGAAGAAGATCTTCGCAAACAAGATGCTGCGGTAGCGGCGCTTGCTCCGAAAGAAACCCCTGTCGCATCGGAGTAACCCAAGAAGGATAACGTTCGGTATGATTATTGGATAATTGCACCGTGAATCCGTTTCTCAGTTGGATGGAAGATCGAAAGCCGAAAACAAAAAATCCGCCGAAGAGCGGATTTTTTGTTTTCGGCTTTTCGCCGTTTTTTATCGGTGAAGACACTCCCCTCGGCGCATTACCATGTGCAGAGAGGGAACTGTCTGCACCCAGTATCTCGTACTCGTGAAAGTAATCAACGTTTAACATGTGGAAAAGAAGCCGCCTGCAAACGATTGCGAGGCGGCCTCCAGAGAGATCAGCTGAGCCGAATAAATCGGCCAAGCAGGGCAAGCCCAAAGCCCGCTACGCATACTAAGGCGCCCAAGAGAACGAAGTGCAAAGCTGCGTAGTCGGTCATTGCCATACCCATGGCTCCTATCGCGAGACCCAAACCGACAAGAAACAAACCCGTTTTGGCCGGCGCGTGAGGATGCGACTGCGAAGAGTCATTTTCCATGAGGGAGCCCTCCTTTAGGCTCCCAACCATTCAACCGTGTCAAAGATACTCGTCAAGCTTTTGCTTCTCACGATCTTCCGTTTGTGCATCTGAGACTTCCCGCACGGCGGAGACAGATACGCTTGGGGCTAAAACTTCTGTAGCAGCCGGCGATTCTTTTCGCATTCTTTTTTGTTTGACGTATCGAGGAGCAGCATCAACAATCGACACCGCTATTTTCATCAGCTCTGCTTCTGCGGCATCTCCAATCTTTTCTTTAATGTAGAAGGCGAGCCCTGCCTGCTCTTTGTTTTCGGTCACGCCATTGGCCTCCGCCAAGTCGCGAGCCTTGGTGAAGAACACCTTCATGCTTCCATAGGTGCCCGGCAGGCCGTTGTCAGCAAGTATTTTAGCTATTGCGGGGCCTTTCCCGCTGATCGAAATACTGTCCGCATACGACATAATCGCGCGCGGCAAGAGCTCTTTTTTGATTTTGCGCGCGAAAGCGTACCTCGCTTTGTCTGAGGGGATTAGGGCGGCGACTTTTTCGAGCTGCTGATCAATACTGCTGGCAATGTGTTCGTTCATCCGGGGGATTTTACCATGACCTTTTTTGAGTTATCCCCTGGTGTATGATGCGGGCATGGCAGGGGATACTGTGCAGCAGATAAAAGACAAACTCGGCATAGTCGATGTGGTCTCTGGCTATGTAAAGCTCGAGCGCTCCGGCTCAAGCCTCAGGGCGCGTTGTCCATTTCATGCGGAGCGCACGCCGAGCTTCCATGTATCTCCTGATCGCGGAACGTACCACTGCTTTGGTTGCGGCGTTGGTGGCGATGTCTTTAGCTTTGTCGAAGCTATCGAAGGGTTGGATTTCAAAGGCGCTCTGAAAGTGCTCGCGGAAAAGGCGGGAGTGCCTTTGGTGTATTCGCGTAGCGAAAAAGGCGCTCAAGACGATCGCGACCGGCTCTTTACGCTTCTAGAAACCGCTACGCTTTTCTACCAACAGCAGCTCACCAATGACGCCAGAAAGTACCTGCACGATCGCGGCATGGAGGACAGCACAATTGCCGCATTTCGCATTGGCTGGGCTGGCAAAGACTGGTCACAGGCCAGTGATTATTTGAAGCAAAAAGGCTTCAGAGACAAAGAGCTTTTAGATAGCGGGATTGCAAAGAAAAACGACGCGGGCTCCGCCAACTGGCGGATCAGTGACAAATTCCGCAATAGGATTATGTTTCCCATTGGCGACAGCGCTGGCCGGATCATTGGGTTTTCGGGGCGAATTTTCGGCGAAGACGCTTCACCGGAAGCGCCGAAGTACCTCAACAGTCCTGAAACGCCGCTTTTCCATAAATCTCGGATTTTATACGGTTTCGACAAGGCCAAAATGAGCATGCGCAAACTGGATTGTGCGGTTTTGGTGGAGGGCCAGATGGATTTGCTGGCTTCGCATCAGGCGGGCTGGGCAAACACTTTAGCAGTTTCTGGCACCGCTTTTACGGCGGAGCACGCGGCTTTGATAAAGCGCATGACAGACAACCTTGTGCTGGCACTCGACCCTGATCAGGCGGGAATAAAAGCAGCGGGGCGAGCGGCGAGAGCTGCTTTAGCGAGCGGTCTCAACGTCAAAGTCGCACAGCTTCCCGAAGGACTGGACCCTGCGGATCTGATAAAAGTAAAAGGCGCCGATGCCTGGAAAGATGCCATAAAGAATGCAAAAGATATCATCACGTTTCTTCTTGATGTGCTCGAGGCTCACGCAAAAAGCCCTGACGCTTTTCGGCGCAACGTAGAGATCGCCGTGCTCCCGTTTCTTGTCGACATACAGAGCCCAATTGCGCGCGAGCAGTCAGTGCGTGAAGTGGCGAATCGCCTCGGCGTTTCGCAAAACGCAGTACAGGATGCGCTTGCGAAAATTCCTCTGCCTGCGGTACGAGAGCCGGCACTTGGACAGATACAAGAACTTAGAGAATCATTCCGCGCCAAAAATGCCTACGCCATCTTGGTCTGGCAGGAGTCTTTGCCCAAAACCAACATCAATGTACGAGAGTTCGAGCAGGCGCTACGAGAAGCGACAGGCGAAGAAGTCTTCCAGGCTCTGAGAAAATTGCCTGAAAGCGAACAAGAACATATGCGTTTTTCGGCTGAACGGCTGTATGGTGCGGATCGATCACCGGAAAGCGATTTTAGGCACCTGGTTCGCGTCCTTGCGCGGGAGCGGCTTTCCGCAGAGCTTGCGGAGGTGACTGCGGCCTTGCGTCAGGCAGAAAGCCGAGGCGAGAACGACGTGAGCCAGAAGCTTTTGGAGCGCTCAAAGTTATTAACAGGCCAGATTGCGAACTTGCTAAAAATAGAGTAGAATTCCGGCGTTCTTCGTCAAACAGGCATTTTTAATGAAATAAACCTTTCTGTTTGATAGTAGACACTTAGTAGAGACTTCCCGGAAGGGAAGTGCTCTGTGTACGTCTTTAGGGCGTCTGTTATTAGTCTATTTATCGGCGGATTCACGCGCACTTCATATGGCATCCAAGAAAATGAAAAAGAAAATGAAAGCAAAGAAACCCATGATCGCAAATCGTCCAAAACGTCGCGTCCCGCACTCTGCTAAGCGTCACTCGGCTTCTGCGCGGGCTAAGCGTGCTGTAGCCAAACTTTCGCGTCGCTCGCTCGCGAAGCCTTCTTTGATACCCAAGGGCAAGTCGCAGGACAAAGTTTCTGCGCTCATCCGTCTCGGCAAGGAGCGCGGCTACATAACCTACGACGAAATACTCCGCGAATTTCCGACAATAGAAGACAACGTGCTTTTGCTTGAAGAAATGTACGAGAAATTCGGCACAGCCGGGATCGACGTCCTGGAAGGCGGCGGCATGCTCGAAGACGCGGGCGCGGACCAAGTGCTTGCTAGCAAAAAGCTTCAGAATCGTCGTTCTGACGCTGGCTATGACAGCGTGCAGATGTATCTGCGCGAAATAGGCCAGTATCCGCTCCTCAACGGCAACCAGGAAAAAGAATTGGCAAAGCGCATCGTGGCAGGGGACGAAGAAGCTCGTTCGATACTCGCTCGCTCTAACCTCCGCCTCGTAGTTTCTATCGCCAAAAAATACGTAAACCGCTCACCGGACTTGACGCTTCTCGACTTGATACAGGAAGGTAACCTCGGCCTATTCAAAGCAGTCGATAAATTTGATTACACCAAAGGCTACAAGTTCTCGACCTACGCTACCTGGTGGATCCGCCAGGCTATCACCCGCGCTCTCGCAGACCAGAGCCGCACCATCCGCATCCCGGTACACATGGTGGAAACCATCGCCAAATACAAGCAAAAGGTGCGAGAGCTTAGTCAGCACCTCGGCCGCGACCCACTACCGGAAGAAATCGCCGCTGAAATGGGACTAGAAGTCGATAAGATCTACACCATCCAAAAGATCAATCAGGACACCGTTTCTCTCGAGTCTCCGGTAGGCGAAGACGATGACGAGCGCTCTACGCTCGGTAGCTTTATCGCCGACGAATCTATTGCGAGCCCCGACCAGGACGCCAGCCGCCGAATTCTCAGCGAGCAAATGCTCAACATTCTTGAAGAATTGTCTCCAAAAGAAAGGAAAATTCTCGAGATGCGCAATGGCCTCACCGAAGACGGCATCTGCTACACTCTCGAAGAAGTAGGCCGCGAATTCGGCGTCACCCGCGAGCGAATAAGACAAATTGAGGCAAAAGCGTTAGAGCGAATCAGATTCCACGAAAGGGCAAAGCAGCTGAAATCGTACTAAGGGAAAGGGCCCTAAAAGGGACCTTTTCCTCTAAGGAGGTGGCGCATTGAGTATTGTCCGCATACCAAGGCCGGGCCTTGGTATGTTTACAAATGGAAAAGGCACGAACTCGCACGAGTCCGCGCCTGTCCTCTTGGTCAGAATGAAAATGTTTTCTGCAGCACCCGATCAAACCAGGTGTCAGATGTGCAAATCGCGTTGGTGTGGCCGGACTGGCGACACTCGGACTTGTACGCAGCCATAGCCCCGCAAAGGATTATCGCTACGATCGCAAATGCGACGAGCCAGTTCGCTCGGCTGATGAATCCTCGCGCTTTTGCATGCTGACGCTCGGCTTCCTCGAAGCGCTTTCTGAATTCACTTGTCATCTTGATCTCCCCAAGAGGCAAACGTGCCGCAGAAATGGTACAATGCTGTGTCCAATAGTCAATAGACAAAATTAGCAAATCAGCGCACGTGCGCTGATTTGCTAATTTTGTATACCTGTATACGACGTGTTACCCCCGCACACTATCATTCCAGTATTTTACCCTCCGGCCCCAAGGTTTTGAAGGCCAAGCAAAATGCTAGAACGATGTGCTGAGGCAAAGAAAGCCCCGGTTTCTTCCGGGGCAATTGATAGTGCGCTGGCGGATCACTGCGCCGCTTTGTTGCGGGTGCGCCAGAGCTCCATGATAGATGCGGCGAGTTTGTACGGTCGATTAGGGTTCGGATAGGTCACGACCGGTCTCGAGGGATGATTCTCCATTTCCCTCAGAAGGTCGCCGTCGTGTTCCAAATTTGCCATCACGTCTCGGTTAGGCAGCGAATCCTTTGCGATATAGAAAATGTCGATGCGCTCCATATCTTTTGCCATCGCCACCGCTTCTTGAAATGTCGCACAGCCGTACGATGTGTACTGCCACACTGGGTCAACGTAGCGAAGAGTCTCCAGAATCTTTCTATCGAACTCTGCCCGTTGAGCATCCGTGAGCCCGACGATGACCACGTGTGCGATTTTCGGCAGCATTCCCGTCTCCTTGGCTATAACTTTCAGCTGGGGGCATCATGTGTGTAGATGCCTCTAGAGTCAAATATTCAAGGTAGCTTCGGACAGCATGACTACTCAAACTGAATACTGGCGGGTGGGGTGAATTTGCCGAAATCGACAAATACCCATGGGTAGCAAAACCAATCTTTGTTAGGGTTGTTGCCGATCAATTCGCTGTATGAAATTGGCTCCGTTTTTATATCGCCAAACTGCGAGTCACCGCGCCAAACGTACGCCGTGCCGGCGGGCTTTACTATCTGGTGTATCTGAAGCCGGTGGTCTTCGGTGCGAATTTCCGCGCCCAGATACACGTTGCCTTGCCAGAAATACGCCTGTGCCGACTGGTCTTTACCCCCCACGCTGTCGCTGACGATAAAACAAGCCACAGGCAATATCGAGCGGCGTTCAAGATCGATATTTTTGCCCTCTGCAAAGCTCGATGCGTGGTTAAACCAAAATCCCAGCGCGACTCCGAAAAAAGCCACGGTCAGGAGAAATTTCCACACACCTGAGCCATCATCCATATGAGAATTCTAACATCAAAAAAACTGAGGCGGCTAATCATAGCCGCCTCGTCCCTTGCCTTGTTCTCTTCTCAGCTCGAGATCGTTCATTGATCCTGTGCTCGGCTCCCGCCGCTTCGTCTTGATTCGTTGGAACGCAGTCAGAAATCCCAACACGCTCATGCCGAAAATCCACGGCCGCAGCGTGCGTGCAATGTTGTCTGGATGCTCGGGTGGTATAACGCACAAAAGCACCAAGACTATCGCAAAGAACCAAGGCCAGAAGTAGAAAGGTTGTTGGCGATTCTGCATCGCTTAGCCTCCATCTGCAAGGTCTCTACAGTATACGTGCCTAGCGGCACCAAGGCAAATCAAATAAAGACGCAAGAAATCTTCACAACGTCGCCTGCTTCGATCCCTTCGTCGAAGCGAACGGATTTTTTGATTGCGAGGAGATATGGTCCTTCTTTGCTTGGAAAAAGGGAGGTGTCCCAAACACTCTTTCCGATCTTCGCGCGAACTTTTATAGAGCCGAATCCGCGCGTGCCTTTGCGCGGCATCTCGCGAAGCTTTGAAGACTGTTTATCATCTAAGTATGCAAAGTGCCATCCTCCGGAGCCGGGGTACAAGACTACTTTGGATGTGAAGGTGAGACGTTTCAATGGGGCAGAGTTTTATGATCTATCACTAGACAAATGACCATTGAATAATTCATCTGAATCTGTTTGGGCTTCGTGATTATCGAATTATACAAAGATGTCTCTGCCTTACAAACAGAACCCTCGTCATACGACGAGGGCTGGGTTTGATACTGCTGCCTGCCGAACGGATTAGATAGGCGAACAGTTTCAGAAGGTCGAAGATATGGATGATAATTGTATCCTGCAAACTTTCCTGGGTGGGAAAGAATTGATATAGAGACGTAGGCAAAGAGATTAAGTAAATGCCTAGTGTTTCTAGATCAGCGAGGAATACAATCGAGCGGTGAAGCTACGATATCCAATATTATTCGACAACTTCGAATACTATTCATCCATCTGCCGAGGCAGGTGGGAAGTATCGGTTTCATCTATCAGTGCGGCTTCCGCTGAGGAAGTTCTGTAGACGACAGAGTCCGCTTTGAAGGCGGACTCTGGTTTGGATTCTTTATTGTTGGAAAGTCATCCAAACCGCAGCTCGCCTTCGCTTCGCATGACAATGAGAAAGAATGCTGCGGTAGTCGCTACACGTGAGTTCATAATCCCTGTGTATCACATCGTGATTTATTGGCAATAGCATTTATCCACAAAAGCCAAGCCCGCACTTTCTCAGTGCGGGCTGGGGTCTCCGAAGATCATGGCCTGACGCCCTTGACGCCTAGCCGCTTCGCAATTCGAAGGGCTTCGTCGTAGCAACCCTGCGCTGCGTCGAGGAGATCAGTGCCACCACTATATTCTATGCACGTGAATCCGTTTTCCATTTCTGCTATGAGGCTGTCGACATCTCGTCTCTCCTCTGGCAAAACGCCGCCTTGCCGGGCTTTTTGACCCAGCCAGTCTCGGAAATACATTCCGAGCTCGTGCAGTTTATTTCTTAGCTCTCTTCCACTATACACGGACTCTTCCTCGCCTAGGCCGACCTCGACATACGATTTCACAATTGCGCATCCTGCGCAATGTCTAATCTTGCGCATATTCGAGCTGCGTGGGCTTATGTGGTACACTCAAGCCGCTCAAGCCACGCATACGGCAAGCATACAATGGCAGGTTCCATCATCTACGGCAGGCACGCAATAGCTTCACTTTTGGCCAATGCGCCTCAGCGGGTAGAGCATCTCTACTTGGCGCCTTCCGCTATGGCAGATTTGGAAGAAATAGCACGAGCTCGTGAGGTACGTATAGAGCCCATGACCCCGGGGCTACTGCATAAAGAGCTTGAGGGAGCAGTCCACCAAGGGGCTGTTGCGCGGGTAAATCTGCAGGGGATACTGCAGGACTACAATGCCTTCATAGCCGCTCAGCCGGCGACCTCGGCCACGGCACTCGTGATGCTCAACGAAGTTACCGATCCATACAACGTAGGCGCAATCATTCGCTCTGCGGCCGGATTTGGCGCATCGGGAGTACTGATTCCGAGTCACCACCAAGCGCCGATTACGGGCATTGTTGCCAAAGCTTCAGCAGGCACCGTTTTCACCATTCCGCTCATTGGGATAAATAATGAAAACCAAACCATTATGGACCTCAAGAAGCGCGGCTATTGGGTCTACGGCCTCGCCGGCGAGGGCGATCACGAGCTCACGAAAGAAAAGTTCGACGCACCTGCGGTCTTTGTCGTCGGCTCAGAAGGCGAGGGCCTCCGCCAAAAAACCCGCGAACACTGCGACATATTGCTCCGCATCCCCATGTCGTCGACGGTTGA
>JAGVDT010000088.1 GCA_020058565.1 Minisyncoccota bacterium
GGAAACCCCTACGTTGACCCCTCGCAGAAATGCCACGTACCGCATGCTGGAGAGTATACCCGGGCAAATGCCAAAGGGCATCTTTGGCATTTTTCTCTATATGCCAAAGATGCCCTTTGGCATCGGGGCAGAGCAAATTGGCACGCCCCCACATCAACTTAATTAAAAAAAGTTGGTATGGGGGTATACTCTCCCCATGAGAAAGCGGGGTAAAGCCAAGTATCCGATCAAGCACTGGAGCTATTCGTCGCTGATGTCGTTTCTGCGCAACCCGCTGGCCTGGCACAAACGTTATGTAGAGCATATCTACGATACGCCGCGCACGCCCTCGTCCATTGTCGGTTCAGCGGGGCACTTGGCGCTCGAGCATTTCTACGGGGGTTTGGACAAATCTGCAGCAATTGATATTGGACTCGACTATGTGCGGAAAGTCCCGGATTTTGAAATTAACTTTGGTGTCGCAAAGACCCGCGAAGCCAAAAAGCGCAAACGCCTTTCGATGGAGCAAGAATACCTGCAGGCGATAAACTTTTATCTTGAAAAACCGCCTAAGCATAAAGTAATAGGCATAGAAGTCGTGGCTACGGTCAAGGTCGCGGGGCTCCCGCTCCCGCTCAAAGCAGTCTCAGACCTGGTGGTGGAATCAAAGCTCCAAAAAGGCGCACTCGACGTCGTCGACCATAAATTTGTCGATAGTTTCAGCCCCGCAGGCAAAGACAAAACGCTTTTCGTCATGCAGGCAATTTTCAACTACTATACGATACGCGCAATGTATAAAAAACCCGTGCGTCGCTTTCTCCTCTACGAGTTGAAAAAACGTAAAAATATAAGCGGCGCGCCGCAGTTAAAACGCTACGTGATCGACTATGCGGAGCAAGGCGAGATGTTCAAAATTTTCAATCGTTTGGTGAAAGAGGCGACCGAGCAAATGCTCCATACCAAGCATTTTCTGCCTAACCCGGGCGATATGTTCGAGGGGGAGAATTCTTTCGACGTCTACAAGCTTGGTCTCACAAAGAGCGCGTAACCGGCAAAGCATAGACGTTCCAGTCTCCGCCAAGCCGGAACTGTTCAACTGAAGGCTCTCCGTCAAGTCTTCGCCTGTCCATTTCATGTTTGAAATGCTCCTGCAAAAGATCACTAATCGCCTCTTCGAAGACGAGAGCTTCGGCGCGCCGATTGTCGGCGCGAAGCTCATACGCTTTTAGAAAGGCGCCGCGCAATCTTCTGGGCATTTTGCCAAAGTACACGGCGTCTTGCGGGATTTGCTCAGTAAACGGGCAGCTGAAGTCGCCTTGCCCGCTCATGCATATGAGTATTTCCCAAAACCTTAGACGTGCACGCTTCTCTTGCTCGCGCAAGATCTCGAAGATCTTTGACCCCTCTCTGAGCATGGTTTAGCGTGTCCTCACTTTCAATTTCATCTCGCGTTTTTTGTTGATCTTGGGCAGGCGGATCATCAGGATACCGTGGCGCTCTGATGCTTCTGCAAGATCCACGTCGACTTCTTCGGGCAGGAGTATGGTGCGGCTGAAAGAGCCCCAGTAGAGCTCGCGCTGGAAATAATGCTCCTCATCTACTTCCTTTTCGTCCGCTCGTGCGCCTGATATGGTGACCATTTCTCGGGTGAGCGAAATGTCCACACTGTTGGGCTGTACACCTGCGATAAAAGCCTTGATCACGATGGCGTCGGGTGTCTGGTATACATCTACGGCGAGTTCGCCCGTCGGCTCTTCCTGGGGCTCTCGCCAGCTTTCGCCTTTTACGGGCACAATATGCGCGTGGCGCTCGTCACCGCGTCCCTTGAGGCTTATGCGCTGGCTGTCCTGAGGCTCGTTCTGAAAATCATCGTATTCGTCGGCTGTGCCGGTTATCCGCTGAAAAAATGAGGGTTTTCTGTTTGCCATGATTTATTTGACGAGTCTAGGATGAATTCGTTTCACGTATTCGAGTATAGCCAGTAGCGCAATGACGCCTACCCAAACGAAAGAAAAGGTCCGAAGCAGTGTTTCTTCCGGTGCTTGTAGTATAAAGAAATTGAAGCTCGCGTGCAAAGTACACGCAAGGATAACTCCCACCACGGCAGCATAGCGTTTGATGTATGGTTTTTTATAGAAGGTGATTCCGAGGCATACGCCTATAGCTGCCGAAGAAATGACGTGCAAAAGCGTGGCGCCGATGAAGCGGAGATTGCCGGTGATGATGATCTGCTCCGCAGTCGACCCTGCGATCGGCGAAAGGAGAAAAAGCGTGTTTTCGGCCGCGGCAAACCCGAGAGCTACCGTGACCATGTATATCACAGGGTCTATCGGTTCGTCGTCTTCGCGGCGGCGCAGTACCGTGGCGTAGGCAAAGATATATTTGAGGACTTCTTCGATAATGGACCAGGCGGTAAATATGACGACGGTGCTTATGATAGCGATACTGGCGAGATAACCCTGTACGAATTTCTCCAATGGCACTGCTACCGCCACACAGATCATGCCGGCAACGAAAGCAAGCGCTATGAGCCTACGCGGCTCAGGGTGCTTAGAGTCCTCGCGCAGCCAAAACCAAAGCCACGCAAGCGCCGGAAGCACCCCGCCCGCCGCAGCGGCCACGACTCCCAGCAGTTCATGCATTAGATAAGTATACCAAGGCTAAAAGGTAGCAAACAAACAAACTACCAAGTACCAAAAAATCTCAAGTCTGGCACCTGGTTACTTGTGAACTTGGTTACTTATATTTGTCGGCCATTTGGCGACCATTAGTTGGTCGCTTTCTTTTACCGGGAGTTCCTGCCATATGGCTTCGGTCACAAATGGCATGAATGGATGCAAAAGGCGCAGACTCGTATCGAGTATAGCGTATAGCGTATAGCGCCTAGAAGCAGTCGCCTTCGCGTCAGAGCCGCTTAGGATGGGTTTGGACTCTTCTAAGATTTCGGCCGCGAAACGGTCCCAAACGAAATGATAGATAGCGTCTGCGGCGAGATCCAGCCTGAATTGATCAATGTGCTTGGAAACCCGGTTTCCAAGTTCGTGAGCTTCGTCGATGAGCTTTTGATCTTCGGGCAAAAGTGTCACAGTTTGGAGGTCTGACCTCCATTTGGAGGTCTGACCTCCAAAATCCTCTACTTCGTAGTTTTCGAGGACAAAACGCGAGATGTTCCAAAGCTTGTTCGCGAAATGTTTGTAGCCGCGGACTTTGTCTTCGGAAAGCTTCATGTCGGTCCCTGGGGCAGAGCCCATCACGAGGCTGATGCGTGTCGCGTCTGCGCCGTATTTGTCGATCATCACTAAGGGGTCAATGATGTTGCCGAGCGATTTCGACATTTTTCGGCCCTGGCCATCGCGTACAAGACCGTGGAGGTAGACGTTTTTAAACGGCACTTCGCCAGTGAGAAACGTCGACATTAATATCATTCGCGCGACCCAGAAGAAAAGTATGTCGTAACCGGTCTCCAGCACGGAGGTAGGGTGGTACGTCCTGAGGTCGTCTGTCTTTTCTGGCCAACCCAAAGTACTAAAGGTCCATAGACCTGATGAGAACCATGTGTCGAGTACATCCTCATCCTGCGTCCAGTCTTCACCAGGTGAAGTCGTCTGCACTTTGATTTCTTCTTTATCATTGCTCGAAGCTTGAAGCTCGTCGCTCGAAGCTGATCTCTTGAACCAGGCTGGAATTCTGTGTCCAAACCATATTTGGCGCGAAACGTTCCAGTCGCGGAGGTTGTCTATCCAGTGGTAGTAGATGCGCTCGTAGCGCTCGGGCATTATTTTGATGTCACCGCCCTGGACGACTTCGCGCATGCGTTCTTTCAGCGACATGCTGCGGCCGTCGGGGAATTTCACCGGCTTGTTGACGTCGATGAACCACTGGCGCTTTATCTGCGGCTCTATCACGCCGTTGCCGCGGTAGTTGGTTGCGACGTTGTGCGTGTAGTTTTCGTCGACTTTCACTACCAATCCTTTGGCTTTGAGTTTCTCGACTATCGCGGCACGCGCTTTCTTGATATGTTGGCCCGCGAATTCGCCGGCGATTGGCAAAAGGATGCCCCTTTCATCGATGACTTGTTCGATATCGAGTTTATGCCGCTGCGCTATTTCAAAGTCGATAGTCGAGTGAGCTGGGGTGATCGTCATCACGCCCGAGCCGAATTCCATATCAGCGGCTTCGTCTTTGATGACCGTCGCAGTAATAGGGCCGTTGATCCATTCCAGATCTATTTTCTGTCCGTGCTTGTATTCGGCGTACCGTTCGTCTTCAGGGTGCATCACCACATATTTGTCGCCGAATTTTGTTTCTGGGCGCACAGTACCTATCACAAATGGCCCGTACTGGAATTGGTAGAAGGGGTCTTTTTGTTCCAAGTATTCTATTTCGTCATCTGCCACAGTCGTTTGCGATTTTGGATCCCAGTTTACGATGCGATCGCCCCGGTAGATGAGCCACGCGTCGTACATGCGGACAAAAGCTTCCATCACCGCGCCATAACGCTTTTCGTCGAGCGTGTATGCGTAGCGGCTCCAGTCGAGGCTTGAGCCCATACGCTTTACCTGATTGATGATGGTGGATTTGCTTTCGTCGGTGAATTCTTCGATGCGCTTCAGCAACTCTTCGCGGCCGAGGTCGTAGCGGGTTTTCTTTTCTTTTTTATATATTTCGCCTTCGACTTTGGATTGTGTCGCGATGGCCGCGCTGTCTGTGCCCGGTACCCACAGCGTCTTTTTCCCTTGCATGCGCGCGGTGCGGATGAGGATGTCC
>JAGVDT010000109.1 GCA_020058565.1 Minisyncoccota bacterium
CATCACCCATGCGGCGCTCAATATCCATCCCGCGTTCATCGCTGCCAGAACGCATGCGCACATCAAAGCTCCCAAAAGGTCCACGCGAACTTTACGTTCCAGCAAATGCTGGTGTGGAATGTCATAAAACATCAGACTGTATTTCCCTGCCGCCACCATGAAAAGCACGAGGCCGCAGAGCGCAAACTGCTGCGGGTTTCCCAAGGACGCTGCCAAGAAAAAATACAGCCCGGCCAAAGATATGTCGGCAAGCGCGTGTTTTCCATGATCTAGCGGTATCAGAGAACTAAACAAGCGAACGGAAGGATATGTATTGATGACCAGGAGCGCGTAAAAAATCGCCAGTGGCAGCGACTCTCGCCAATCGTATATAAAAAGAAAACCGCCCAAAACTCCTGCGAAGGTCGCGATAAGCGTAAAAAATGTTGCGCGTCGAATCGAATAGCTCATGTCACCTATCGTACGTCTTGATATTTTACCGTATATGGCTTCCCAAAAAGCACAGGCCATAGATAATTCACTGCGTAGCGAATGTTGGCCTTGAATACGCCTTCTTTTTCAAATCTGCGGGCGGAAGCGTATACGAAAAAATCCGACCGGAAAAGAACTTTGCCGACTTCGCTCAGGCGGCGCGCGATGTCAGTGTCTTCTCCATAAAACTTTATCGAGGTGTCGAAGCCGCCGATATCTTCGATAGCGCTTTTCTTTGCGATGAAATTTCCGCCAAGGATCATGTAGCCGACTATCCGGTACACCAGCGGAGCGATGAGCCAAAAACCGTTTAGAGCCGCGAGGCGCCACCCCGAAATGCCGAAATATTTGCGCGGGCCGCTAAGCGCCACGATGTGCGGGTTTTCGGCAAATATGCGCTCCGCCGCATCAAACCACGTGTCGGAGAGATGCGTGTCGGCGTCTATGTAGGCGATGTACTCGCTCTCTGTGGCGTTGAGTCCGGCAAGGCGCGCGTAGGTGAGGCCTTTTGTCTTTTCGTGCACTACTCGTGCGCCATGCTCTTGGGCGATTGCTGCGGTGCGATCAGTAGAGGCATTGTCCACGACGATGATCTCGCGAAATCTCCCCCGCGAAACTTTATGTGCAATATCAATAGTCTCGGCGATATCGCTTTCTTCGTTGTATGCGCAGACCACAAGAGTAATGTCCATCCCGTTAGAAACAGGATGCGTCTCCATCGGAGCTCGCACCCAATTCGACTAAAGCGAATAAAACCAACCTCCCGCCAGGCTCATAACTTGTGCATCCTCTGTTTCTAACGGGACCCATAAACGCATATTATACAGGGTGCCTAAAGAGAATCGGACTCTTGTCGCCGGTACCACAAACCGGAGCTTTACCACTAAGCTATAGGCACCATCTACGATCGTTCCTTGAGTAAACCACGATCTCGCCCCTCATCATAATGATGAACGAGAAAATGGCAATTACGGTATGGCCAAGCCAAATTGCTCGGCTTAATGTATTGATTTCTCAAGCTGCGGCGTAGAAGACGCATTTTCTACGGTAAACGAAACCCTGCCTATCACCGATCCGTTCGGCGTAAGCAAGCTCACGCGCCACTTCCCTGCTTTCGGATTTGTTTTTAGCGAATATCCGCGGTAGCCGCCATCGCGTCCGCCGCTGATACTGAGATTAAATTTGCTTTCTTGCACCCATTCGCCGCGAGACTCATCGTAGCGCTGCCATAGATACGTGACGGGAGTCGAAAGTCCCGTGGGGGCAAAGACGGCAGTAAAGACGTAGACCGTATCGCTTCCGCTTTTATGAAACGTTTGAGCAGTCGGCAAAATTGATTCATGCCATTTGCGCGGTTCGCCCTGGAGCTCGTACGTACCGTCAGGAAGTTTCTTCACACTGTGATATACGCCCGCGTCTTTAAGCGCGAGCGGCAGTGGCGGTATCAGATTGGTGAAATACAGGAACGTGATCAGCGCCCACAAGGCGGCAATCGAGCGCGCCGAGCGCGTACGCTCGGATTTTTCGAGGACCGGCGTCACATACGAAAGCGCATACAAAAGCGCCACCGTAATTCCTACGGCAACGAGTCCGCTCAGGATAAACATAAAATCCCCGATGTGGTGGAAAACGATCGGCAAGAAAAATATCAGGAATAAAAATAGTGCCGAAAAATACATCGCGATCTGCACCGAAAAGCGCATGTAGAGTTTGCGAAATCTTTCATTGCCGACCATCAAACATGCGAGTACCGCCACAAATATCCAGGTGCCATAAAAAGATGCTGAGCGGCTATAGAGCGACACGAATCCGCTAAAGAGAGCTCCGAAAGCAAACTGCTGTATCACCGGGAGCGCCGGCGACGCCCAGAGTATCCAGCGGTGTTTGATGCGCCCTGCCTCGACGGCGTTTAGTAGAATTATCCCTCCCGCTGCGAGCGCAAGGTAAAACAAGAGTAGTGCGTTGCTCTGCCACAGGTCTACGCGACGAAGCAGGATAAATGTATCGAGCAAAAAGCCAACAATGAGCGAGAGCGGCGAAGTAAACCGCTCATGAAACTGAATGAGCTCTTCGAGATCTTTTGGAATGTATCTGCGGATCATGCGGGAATGATAGCAATAAATTCTGTGCGCAGGAGAGGACACCCTCCCAGGCGCTCACTTTGATTCAGTCGAATCAAAGTTCCGCTCGGGCCTGCTCAGACATCCCCGTCTGCTGACGGGTCCCCAGTTCTCGCTTTCTCGTTCTCTCCGGCTGAAAACACTAAGGCCCGAACGACATGCGTTCGGGACCTAAGTGTTTTAGTGCGCCGGAGAGGACTCGAACCTCCACGCCAATTACGGCCTACGCACCTCAAGCGCAGTAGTCTACCAATTTCTACACCGGCGCGTCAGGGGCATTCTAATTCAAAAATCAGGAAAAAACTAGGCAAGAAGCAACACACTTCTATATGCTATAGTCCCCACGGACGCTAGGTCCGCACAGGAGAAAACGATGTGCATACATTGTGTGACTGATATCTGCGCCGTCTTTGACGCACTTGCCGCCCGCTACTATCGAGATTTTCCGGTAGTCACCAACGAAAACGAGTACAGACGGAAGAAGTACATGCCAATGGACGTGAGCAACGCTCCACGTGCAGCTGATGGCTTCGACACGCTCAAGAGCCTTATCGATCGAGCACCAGGTATCGGCTTCGAGCCGTGGGAGTTCAAGACCGAGCTCGCCAAACGCTCCGGCTTTGGCGAACAAATCGAAGCGTGGGCCAATCAGGATAAGGTCCCGAACGGCCTGGCTCGAAAGATCATCCTGTCATGCGCAGAGGACATCCTCCTCGAGCGGGGTGCACGACCCCAGCTTTCCCTGAAAGCTGCCTGACGGCTTTACTCCGAAGCTCTGCACTAGCCTTCGGCTGGTGCAGAGCTCATTTTTTATGACCCTCTATTTTCAACCTATGCCTCAGTCGGGACTTCAGTTGTAGCAGCTTCTGCTACAGGGGCTTCCGTGCCGCTCATCATGCGGGTGCGGCGCAGCTGGCGGCGAGCTTCGCGAGCTACTTTGTCGCGAATGTAGTAGAGCTTTGCGCGGCGCACGCGTGCGCGCTTTACTATTTCGACTTTCTCGATCATTGGAGTGTAGAGCGGGTAGATTTTTTCTACACCCACGCCAGAGGCAACACGGCGCACCGTAAAAGTGCCGCCGGCTTCAGTACCGTGTTTGCGAGCCAGTACAAGGCCTTCGAACACCTGAATGCGGAATTTGCCTTTGCCTTCTTCGATTTTCTGGTGCACGCGGACAGTATCCCCCGCTCGGATATCGAGGTTTTTGCGGGCTGCTATGTCTACCGGTGAAATGACTACCTTATTCATGTGATTCCTTAGGTCGCGGCACTGTACCACGAGGCACGGCGAGACGCAACATTTCTTTACTTTCTGGCGGGTGTGTATGGCGACAGCAAACCCTCTGCAACGTGTATCAGCGCCTGCGCGGCATCTTCGGCATGTGGTTCTTTATTGCGGACACCCTGTGCCACGACCGCAACGAGGGGTCCTAGCAAGCCTACTTTTTCGCGGATCCCGCTTTGGACCACTCCTACATAAAAGCCACCTTTTACAAGAGTCGTGCACTGAACCAGCGCCTGATAGTACCAATCGTTCTGCATATATTCCAAGTCCTTGGCGGCAGACTGCTCAAAATACTCACTGACTTCCTGGGGAGTTTGCCGAAGTTTCGCATTTTGCTTGGCCGCCAGATCCTCCAATTGCGGGTCACCTAATTTTCCAACTCGAGCTCGCAAATATGCCAATAGCTTCACTGCCTCGGGCAATCGGCCTTGCACCACTCCCCTGGCGGCGTCGCATGCCTTCGCCGAAGAGCGATCAGTAAGTATGACGGAGAGATTTGACAAGCTGCCTCTGTCTCCCAACGCTCTTATCACGTTTCTTTGGGCATCACCTAACTTCTCAAGCAATTGACTCTGTTTCTCCGAAAGCCCGTCTCCAATGATCACTTCTTGCTCAATCGGTGCTTTGGTCCCGGATCTTTCTGAGGCCGGGATACTGACTGCCGCTACTAGCGCAAGGATACGAGCCGCGTCCGCCGCATATTCTTTCACCTTGCGGCTTCTTTCGAGACTCCGCTGCCGGCGCCTCCAGGCTTCCGGGTCCCGGATCTCTAAAGGCGTCGGTTCGCGCGAATCAGGATGTTTCGGTTGTTCTGGCATACCTGAAGTCTATAGCTCAATACTCGATAGTAAAATTCTCAAACACCCCGGTTTGTGGACGAAACTCCGCACGCACCGCTTCGACCTTAGATAAAAATGAGCCCCTATGAAGCTTCGCCACCAACTTTTCCAACGCTTCGCGGCCACCCTGTGCCACCACCTCGACGGTGCCATCTGATAGATTTTGCACGTAGCCGACAAGACCGAGCTTCGTGCCCGTACGCTGCACAAAATCGCGCATCATTACCATCTGTACTCGGCCGGAGACTATCGCATGAAGTTCTTGCATAGAGGTATTGTACTAAAAGATTGAAATGGATCGAATTGTAGCGTATTCTCTCTCGTACGGGCGATTAGCTCAGTTGGTAGAGCGGCGACTTTACACGTCGACGGTCGCGGGTTCAAGTCCTGCATCGCCCACCAAATATGTGGAGAGCAATGAATTTTGCTTTTTTCCCTTGTCCCAAACTTTGTCATCACGAATAATTCCTCGCCGTCGCTCAGAATTTTCGCGATCCCGCATGAACCTTGTCCCCTTCGGCAGCTTGGAAACCCACGGTTTTCCAACGGCGCAAAGCGCCTGCCTTCCTCTACGGAGAACCGGCAGGTTCTCCGACCCTCTCCTTAACCGAGGGGCCAGATTGTAAACAATTTGTCCCCTCGGTTGGAACCTCCCAAGAGCTCGTTTTTTGCCGTCGCGTCAATAGTTCTTGAATTCTCCCTAACCCGAATTCAATCTCGGGCCTGCTCGCGCGACCCATTCTGCTGAATGGGTCCCCGCGCTCCCCTTCGATTCCAAACGTAAGAGCGCCCCGCGCTCTTACTCCGAGGTGACTAACTTCGTTAGTCCCCTCGGTTGGAATCGAACCAACATAACCGGCTTAGAAGTCCGGTGTTCTATCCATTGAACTACAAGGGGTCGCAGAGACATCGTAGCCGAATACCGTATGATTTGAAAGCTACATGGACGGGTCGGCGATTGTTGAAGTGCCGACTTTTAAGTCGTTAAAATGAGCCTCTCTGCTGCTGATCCCCGCAACCGCGCGCGCAAGTTCTGCACGATCTAACGTCTGCACCGGACCATCCTCTGATCGGTTTACCGTTAGATTGAGAAAAGTCATAACAAGCATATATGCGCCTCCGGCTGTTGCCGCCACGCTCACGGCCACCGCCACGGTCAACATGGCCCGCCAGTAGCTGCCGGCTGTTGCCTGCAGGCGCTCCGGTTCCTCGCTGCTTTGATATGTCTTCGCAGCACGCATAAATAGGTCGCCCTGATTCATGAAGGTAGCTGGCTAGTGGTAAAAAAGCGCAGTCGGGCATCGAGCGACCACTTGGCGGCGGCAGAAGTTGGAGATGTATCGACGGCGGGGCGCGCGATGTTGACCGACTGCACCGTTGTTGCCAGAGGAAGCGACTCGATCAGCTGGAGAATTCTCATAGTGTCCGAAAAAGAACCTTCGGTGTGAAGAAATAGCGATATGACGTTTATCGGTGGCGCGTCCCCCCTTGCTGGTATGGATTTTTCCGGCTGAGCGCCGGTAACGCTTACCTTTGCGCTGCCAGAGCGTACGCTTTCGATGAGATTGACTGCAGCGAGCACGTTCACACTCGAAATCCGCGTAAGCGCTTGCCGGTCATCCGCCGTCTCGCGCGCCAATGCGTGCAGTTGTGCGGCCTGTCCCTCCTGCAGATTTGCCTCAGTCATGAGACTGACATACGCAGCTCGCTCATTTTGCATCTCGATGATCTGCAGCGCGAAAAAGACCACCCCTACCCACGTCAAAAGCGCTGCCGCAAGCGCCAGCCACGAACCTATGATAAACGAACCCTTCTTCATATCCCGCTTATACGATACTGGCTTGATCGACTTTTTCCCATATCAGAATTCTCCCGTCAGCGTAATGGTAAAGCGACCCCCTTTGGCGCCGACCAAGTCGCCGACCGGAAGTTTTACAGACGCAAACCTTAAATTCTCCTGAAGCGACATTCGGTATGTATCCATGACATTTCTGCTTTCGGCCACACCGCTGAGCGAGATGGTCGCGCTTTCTCCGGCAACATAGGCAATAGTATCGATGCGAGCGCCATTTGGCCGCGACTCGAGCGCTTCGATAATTGCGCCCGAAGCGCTGCTCGTGGCCACAGCCAGAGTTCCTATCTGCACGAGCAGCATTTGTGCCTGGGCAATGTCATCAGAGTCAGTTTTCTCCTCCTGAGCCTGTGAAGCCTGCGCAAGCACCTGAGGGCGCGTCGTAAGAAGTACACCGTAGCTCGGAGAAAGTGCCAGTACCGTAAAAAGTGCCGCAATCATCGAAAGAAGCGCTCCTGCCAATACAAACCTCGCGCGATACTCGCTACGAATTCTTTGTTGCCCAACTTCAGGAAGCAGATTAGACATGTTAGATATTCTTATCGAGCGCAGCGAGATTAGAAGGTATTACATCCCGCACTTTCTGGACGTTTAAAATCTCCGACCAGATTTCTTTGTTTAGGTTTTGGTTCGTTGTCGTGATCATAGAAAGTGCGGGATACGTGTTCGCTTCGCTCGTTATATCCCTCTGAGGCCAAGCCCCACAGCAGTCGCATACTGAAGCGATGTGCGGAAATCAATCGGTGGAATGTAATTTTCAAATGTGCAGATATTCACCCAAACATTGCCGCGCTCTACAGGCGCCTGAACTTTTCCTGCAATAAACGCGGGGAGTCCTTGCAGGTTAGAGCTCCCGCCGACCAATAGCACGCGCCCTACAGGCGTGACACGTTCACCATGGCTGTCGCGGCGAGTATCCCAATAGTGGAAATGTTTTGCAATTTCCTCTGAAAGAGCCGATGCAGTCGCGGTCATGGCTTCTACTGCCTCTTTCTCGTTTTTACCGGCGGCTGAAAGCCCCTGCTCATTTTTGAAAAGCTCCGTCTCTTCCGGAGAAAGTCCGAGTTTCTGCAGCGCAGCCTTTGTGATCGCGTCGCCGCCTACGTCGACAGTGGACGTAAAAATCGGAATGCCGTTTTTCAACAGTGCAAAACCGGTGCGTGCAAGGCCAAAATCAACCAGTAAGGTGATCGGGTCGTTTTCCCCGCCCCATACGGCTCGCGCGATGGAGCGTGCCTCGATCTCGAGAGACAAGAGTTCTATGCCTGCAGCGGCAAAGGCGGCTTCGTAGCTTTCTGCGACGTCTCGCGGAAAAACCACCACCCCAATTTCCATGCCGTCCTTAGCGTGTTCTTGGACCACGTCAAAATCATATATAGCGGCACTGGGGGGTATGGGGACCCTTCCCTCAAACTCAAATTCGATCAAGCGCAGCACCTCATTTCGCTCGGTCCCCTCGGGTACCGACATGCCGAAGACGTATGCAGCTTCTTCGGGCAGCGCCGCATGAGCCCTGTCTATCCCTCCGAATTTTTCCTTGATCGCTTCCAACGCGCTGCCCAACTGATGCACGTCTCTCACGAGTCCCCCGGAAACGATTCCTGCGTTTAGCGGAGACGATCCAAACGTCTTAACGCGCAGTCTGTCCTCTCCGTCTTCGGCGAGTCCCAGCCATTTGATGGAGGAGTCCGATATGTCTACCCCGAGCGACTGCGGCCGCATGATGCGCGGCGTAGGAAACCATCGTTCGAAAGCGCGCGAATAGCGCTGCGCCGTCCCAGTAAGCGCCGTGAGTTGCATGTAAGAATTATACAGCAAATCCGAAGCACTAAATCCGAAATTCGAAATAAATTTTAAAACCTAAAAACTTCAATATTCCTTTTAGGCCTTTTCTTTCGGGTTTCGTGCTTAGAGTTTCGTACTTATTTAAGTTTAGTGCCTGGCGCAATATCCCTCTCTGGCATTAGGAGCGCTACCCCCTGTTCATCAGAAGCCGCCAAAAGCATCCCCTGGCTTTCGACGCCACGGAGCATTTTAGGCGCAAGGTTAAATACATAGGGCAAAGTTTTACCTACCAACTCCTCGGGTTTTTTCCATTCCGCTATGCCGGAAACTATTGTGCGTATTTCCCGCTCGCCCGACGTCCCGTTTAGGGCCGCACCGTCTGCTGCAGCAGATGGTTTTAGGCCAAAATCTATCGTGCATTTGATGAGCTTGTCCGCATCGGGGACCATTTCTGCAGCAATCACCTTGCCGAGGCGAATATCGAGTTTTGCGAAGTCTTCGTATTGAATTTGGGGTTTGTCTTCGGACATAAAAGGTTACGTGACAAGCTACAAGGTAACAAGTACCAAACAAGTGAAGAAGTATCAAGTTATTAAGTTTAAATACTTTGCTACTTTAGTATTGATACTTGTTTGGTACTTGGATGTTTGGATATTGTTTACTTATTTTGCTGTGTATCCAAGAATCTCTGCAAAATTATCGCTGCTGCCGCGCTGTCGTCGTGCTTCTGCCCTTGCGGCGCGTAGCGCGCAGCCTCCTGCGTAGACCAAGCTTCGCGCACCCGATGCATGGGGAGCTTGAGCCATGCCTCTAATTCATATGCAAATTTATCGGACTCCTTGGTGATGCGATTTTCTTCGCCGAGGTCTGTTCGCGTGTCCCCCATCACTATCTCCTCTATGCGCTCTTTTTCCACAAACGCAGCGAATGTATCGAGGATTTTGTCGTCGTTGTCCAGCGTTCCTCGTGGAAATGCAAAGCTCCCCGCGTCGTCCGAAACCGCTACGCCGATTTTTTTGGTGCCGTAATCAATGCCCAAATATCTCATGCAGGATACTGTATACGGTATACGGTATACCGCAAATTAAAATTCGTATTCTTTGTCTAATTCCATTGGGAAAAACCGTACGCCGCGCGGCTCGAGTATAGAGCCGGCTAGCTTAGGGACAAACCCCCCGAACTGCGGATGCAGCACCA
>JAGVDT010000026.1 GCA_020058565.1 Minisyncoccota bacterium
CGCATTTGCCGATCCTACCGACGCTTCCGTTAAGAGTTTCCGCAACCTTGGAAACGTTAAGACCGCATCAGTGCGCGACCTCAACCCGCTCACGGTGCTCGGCAATTCCATCCTCGTCATCGAAAATCCTGCAGCTGCTATCGCCATACTCGAGACCCGCATGTCTGGCAAAAAACTCGGCGCGCCGATGACAGAAACAGCAACTACTGAAACCAAGCCAAAAGCAGCAAAGAAAAAAGTTACTAGTTCTAAGCCAAAAGCTAGAAGCTAGCGCCTAGCACCTATTCTCATATGGCACTCTTTAGCTCAAAAAAGAAAACAGAGGAAACTAAGGCAGCTGAAACTGCTTCGGTAAATGTCTCAAACGCAAGCCTTTCGCACATCCTGCGCCATGCCCGAATCACGGAGAAGGCGACCATGCACGCAGAGGCGGGCGTGTATGTTTTTGATGTCGCAGACGTAGCTACCAAGCGCGACATCATGGCAGCAGTCAAAAAGCTCTATTCCGTAACTCCGCGTATGGTCCGCGTGGCTACGGTGCCGACCAAGTACAAGCGCAACATGCGCACGGGTCGCGTCGGCACGAAAACCGGCGGCAAAAAGGCGTACGTCTACCTCAAAAAAGGCGACACGATCAACATATAGTCAAAGTGCAAAAACCAAGAGCCAAAATGAAATACCAAAATGTAAAATCGAATAAAGTCCGAAATCAGCAAGCGAAGCGCTCTTTTAATTTTGCATTACATTTTGGCTTTTAGCGTTTACATTTTAATTTTCTAACCATGCGTACCTACAAACCAACATCTCCGGCATCTCGTCAGCGAACCTCGATAGAGTTCCGCAAATTGCTTTCAGGGCACAAGCCACTGAAAGCCCTCAAAAGCGGCGGCAAGCGCGACGCAGGCCGCAACAGCTACGGCCGCATCACAATGCGCCATCGCGGCGGCGGTCACAAAAAGCTTTTCCGTGCAGTAGACTTTTCTTTCAACAAAAAAGACATCCCGGCAAAGATCGGCAGTATCGAATACGATCCAATGCGCTCGGCTTTTATCGGCCTCGCAGTGTATCGAGACGGCGAAAAGCGCTACGTAATACTTCCGAAAAACGTAAAAGTAGGGGACACGTTTATCGTTTCCGAAAAAGCTCCGATAACTCCTGGCAATCGTTTGCCGATGAAAAACATCCCGGTAGGCACTTTTGTCTACGCGGTTGAGCTCAAGCCTGGCGCAGGCGCGACGCTCGTGCGCTCTGCGGGTAACTTCGCTGAAGTAGTCGCGCAAGACTCCGGCTACACGCACCTCAAAATGCCTTCTACGGAAATCCGCAAGGTTATCGACTCAGCATGGGCATCGGTAGGGGAAGTCTCCAACGACGAACATCGTCTCGTAAACATCGGAAAAGCCGGCCGCTCGCGCTGGATGGGTATCCGGCCGACCGTTCGTGGTACAGCTATGAACCCAGTAGACCACCCGCACGGCGGTGGTGAAGGTAAACAGGGCCGAGGTTTGCGCCGCGCCAAAACCATGTGGGGCCGCCCATCAGGCAAAGGCCAGAAAACAAGACGCCCTAAGAAATACAGCAACGTCTTCATTCTCTCTCGACGTAAAGTTGGCAAGAAATAAATCTACGCAGTAGTGGCGTCGCAGTCCGTGCTGAGACTTTGGTTTCTCTTTGTTGAGACGCGCCAGGGTGATTTACGATCGTAACGTGATTCTATTTGGAATGCCGAGGTATAAGAATCACTTTCAACCAAACCAAAGTCTTCAGCTGGGCAAGTGGCCAAAGAAATATTCAAACGTATTCATCCTCTCCAGGAGAAGGGTTGGTAAAAAATAGGAAGCCTCGCGGAAGCGTGGTTTTCTGTTATACGGACGCAGCACGGTCACGTCCTACAGAAGCTACTATCTGTCAGGAGGTTTAACCTTAGAACCAAGTAACATATCGATGCCGGGCCTTGTACACAGAATAAAATATGTGTTCCATGTCACTTGCGGCCGCAAGCAACATGGAACACTGGAAAATTAAGCAATTGTTGTAATTAATAAAAACAGGGCGCGTGATAACGCGCCCTGAAACGTACGGACCACCGGTCCTAGCTCTTACGCCCGAGGCTTGGTTACAAGTAACCGGAGGGAAAGCAGCGACAGGCATCCTCCCAACAATGTGCCGGTCCACTTGTCGTATGCTTCGATAGGCGGAAGCGTATTTTGCCGAAGCAAAGCTTCGAGCGTAATTTCGCTCGGCATGATGAATTCTGTACCCAGCGCCACGAATACGACCCCCAAGCACAGCAGCGCGATCCCAATCATTCGTTGAACCATTGCAAACTCCCGTGTTTCGCCGCCCTCTGTGACGACTTAGGAAAAATACCACTCCGCTCCTCGTTTGTTAAGTTCCATACCAAGGCCGGGCCTTGGTATGGGTTAAGTGTTATTTTCTGGGAAGCGGCAGAGGATTTACGTGTTCGAGGGTTATGCGGTAGCCGCCAGTTTCGCCTGCGAGCTTTTTGGCGATGCGCGCGACAGTCGCTGAGCTGAGGCCCGTCTCTTTTTGGATTAGCGCATACGGGATAGATTCATTGAGCATATCTGCGGCTTGAAAACGCTTGGCCAAAAGCTCGAGCTCGCTTTCTGTAAGAAGGTCTTCGAGAAACGCGCGCATTTCTTCGCGGGAGCGGATTACTTGTAGTGCGCCTAATAGCGCGCGCATATGCGGGGGACTCCAATCCATGCAGCTATAGTAGCGGTAATTTCACTTTCGTCAACTAAAGTGAGTTTGAGTTGCAAAAATAAGTATTTAAGCCATAAAACAGTCGCTATCTTACAGCCCTAAGGGGCGTTTCTTGACGTAAAGCCCTTTCTCAGATACATTGTCGAGACCTTCGTTTCTCCGAGCTAGGCGCCTGCCTGCCGGCAGGCAGGGGCTTTCAATTGCAAACATATGACACGCTCACTCAAAAAAGGACCGTATATCGATGAAAAGCTCGCGAAAAAAGTAGCGAGCCGCAAACCTAATGCCGGTGTCATCAAGACCTGGGCGCGCGCCTCACAGATCCCGCCGGAATTCGTCGGCTACACTTTTGGCGTACACAACGGCCGCACCCATGACGAGGTCTATGTAACCGAAGAAATGGTAGGGCACCGCTTGGGAGAATTCGCTCCAACCACCAAATTCATCCGACACGGCGGTAAAATGCAGAAAGAAGCTGAAATGGCCGCAAAAGCAGCTGAAATCGCTGCAGCTCAGGCCGCAAAAGCCACTACCGCTTCTGCCAAGAAATAAGGGAGCGAAGCGAACACTTACCCAGCACCACTTTTGAAACCATCGAAACCATGAAAAACAAAATCAACATTGCAAATTCCAGAATTATGGGAACCTATGGCTCTCGCTCAAAAGTGGTGCTGGGTCTAAGAGCTTCTAAGCTCGCTGCGCTCGCTAAAAATCTCTAAGATATGAAAGCTTTACTTACCAACTATCATCAATCGCCAAGAAAAGTCCGCCTCGTGGCTGATCTCATTCGTGGCAAATCTGTAGCGCAGGCCAAAGCAGCGCTTATGTTTTTGCCAAAGAAATCTTCTCCTGCTATCGAGAAGCTTTTGGATTCTGCAGTATCAAACGCTCGACAGGCAGGCGCTGATGTTGAGGCGCTTTTCGTAAAGACTATCGCTGTCAACAAAGGCATCGCGATGCGCCGTTTCAAACCGATGGCACGCGGCCGCGCTTCCCGCTACCAGAAAACCCTTTCGCATGTCTCTTTGGAACTTGGATCACTTTCAGTTGCTGCGTCAAAGAAGGCTGCAAAAAAGTCGACTAAAAAGAATTCTAAGCTACAAGCTACAAGCTAGAAGCTACAAGCTATTTACCTATGACCCATACAGTACATCCATACGCACACCGACTCGGCATCATCCGCGACTGGAAAAGCCGCTGGTTTTCGAAGACTCCTGGTCAGTACCGCGACTCGGTGATGGTTGATACTGCTATTCGCACGTTTCTTAAAAAGCGATTGCGCGGGCATTACGTTACTTCTGTCGAAATCGAACGCAACGAAAAGCAGATTCGCATTTTGATCAAAACATCTCGCCCGGGCCTCGTCATCGGCCGCGGCGGTGAAGGATCACTCAAGCTCACCAAAGAAATTGAGCGTGTAGCAAAGACCGTAAAGGGCACTGGCCCTCGCTCCGTGCGTCTCGACATCGAAGAAGTTCGCTCGCCTGAATCTCAGGCGCCGATCGTCAGTTGGATGATCGCGGAGGGCCTAGAAAAGCAGCAGACATTCCGCCGCGTGCTCAAACAGGCAGTTGAGAAAGTCATGGCCAATCGCGACGTGCAGGGTGTGCGCATCGCTATCTCCGGCCGCCTCGGTGGCGCGGAAATGTCTCGTGCTGAAGAAATCAAACGCGGCCGCGTTCCGCTTCAGACGCTTCGTGCAGATATCGATTTTGCTCGCGAGGAAGCATACTTGCCGTACGGCGTGATCGGTATCAAAGTCTGGATATATCGCGGTGAGATCTTCGCCGACAAAGGCCAAAAATAATTCCCCTATACCCCTAAACCCTATTGGCTAAACCCTAATTATGCTCGCACCTAAAAAAGCAAAACACCGAAAATGGCAGACCGGCCGCAAAAATGCGGCCCGACTCGCTCTCCCTGACACCCGCGGCATCACGGTGGCTTTTGGCTCATATGGCCTCAAAGCCATGACTCCAGCTCGTATCACTTCAAACCAGATCGAATCTGCCCGCCGCGCGCTTACTCGCGCAGCCGGAAAAACCGCAAAGGTGTGGGTACGCATCTTCCCGGATCGACCGTTTACACAAAAAGCAGCAGAAGTCGGCATGGGTTCTGGTAAGGGCGATGTTGCAGGCTATGTCTGCGAAGTTCGCCCAGGTCGCGTGATCTTTGAAGTCGACGGCGCACCAGAAGCAATGGCTCGTGAAGCTCTTCGCAAGGCTGGCACCAAACTCCCCGTAAAAGCTCGAGTAATCGCACGATAATATGGCAAAACTAACTGACACATCAATAGAAAACTTGCAGGCAGAGCTCTCCGAAAAGAGGGAAGCACTTCGTGTGTTTCGCTTCGGAGGAGCAGGATCCCGATCGCGCAATGTCCGCGAAGGCCGCAATCTCCGCAAAGACATCGCACGGATTTTGACTGAATTGAATGGCCGTGTTGCAAAAAAAGCGAAAAAAGCATAAAGTACGTCACCTTCTATGAATACAGCCATCACAACACAAGGTAAGACTCTTCAGGGAACCGTCGTTAAGACGGCTATGAAAGACACCTGCACGGTCACGGTGGACCGCTACGTTCAGCACCCGAAA
>JAGVDT010000080.1 GCA_020058565.1 Minisyncoccota bacterium
CGGATCAGGCGCTAGGTACTAGCTTTTAGCTTAGGTAATGATGCAGGGAGTGTAACTGGAAAATACTTGATTGACAATCCGGAATAGAAATTTACTTGCAATAAAGCCCTGCAGGTGTCAATATACCGGCTGGTTATATCGCGTCTTGAAAAACGAGGAGCCCAATGGCTAACTCAGATTCGCAAGTGCCAGGGCATTTCACGGTGATCGGCGATGTAAGATTCGATACAAATACTGGATGGCTACTAAGCCCAACCGATAGTGCGCGTCTCACGTCGAAAGAGCAGGAGGTCCTGCTGATCCTTCACAAGGAATTCGGAAAGGTGGTGTATAAAGAAGCTCTTTTCGAGCGACTCTATTATGGAGAGGACAAAAAGCCTGATCCGAAGATCATCGATATCTTCATGTTCAAAATACGAAAAAAGCTCGCAAAGGTATCACAAATGGTCGTGATAGAGACTCACTGGGGGCGTGGTCACGAGCTAGTAGTTAAGCAGTCTCCAGGGCCTTCTGTCCACTAAATCGTTGAGGCGATTGCGTACGCAATGGGCCGCTCCTTCTGGAGCGGCCCATTCCTCTAGGATTCAGGCGAATGCTTACTTGGTTTCTTCTTCGACTTTCGCGTCAGCGACGTCACGGTCCTCGGATTCGCTTTCAGGCTGTGTGAGTTCTTCGCCCTCGGACTGCTTTTCAGCTTCTGTTTCGGTTTCGGTTGCTGCCTCTACGGCGAGTTCTTCTTTGGTGGTTTTACCTTCCCTAGACGATTCGCTTTGCGAATCGTCGGGCGAACCGCCGTCGGCGGTTTTAGCTTCGGTCATTGCTTCACCACCAGCAGAGCGGATGTCTATTTTCCAGCCTGTGAGTCGTGCTGCGAGGCGGACGTTTTGGCCGCCGCGGCCGATAGCGAGAGACTGCTGGTCTTCGGCTACCTGCACTACGGCGCGGTTTTCGTCTTCGAAAAGCTCTACCGCCATGATCTGCGCGGGCTTGAGCGCTTCTTTTACAAAGTCACCAGCGTTTTGTGACCATTCGACAACGTCGATTTTTTCACCGCCGAGCTCAGAGGTCACCACTGCGACGCGTACGCCGCGCTGGCCAACCAATGCGCCGACTGGGTCGACGTGTTCGTCGTTAGAAAAGACAGCGATCTTGGCACGGCTGCCAGGCTCGCGAACTATTGCTTTTACTTCCACAACACCTGATGCCATTTCCGGCACTTCGGTTTCGAAAAGTTTGGTCAAAAACTTTGGATGCGAACGAGAAAGGCGGATGAACGTCCCACGAACGCCTTCGTCTACTCGCAAGAGTAGCGCACGCACGCGCTCGCCCTGTCGGTAGCGTTCGCCCGGGATTTGCTCGTCGTAGGGGAGTATTGCTGTCGCGCGGCCCAAGTCCACAAAAAGGTTGCCGCGCTCAAAACGCTGTACGTGGCCCGTCACGATTTCGCCTTCACGCTCGCCGTATTCTTCGATGATAGAAGCGCGCTCCGCTTCGCGGACTTTTTGCATGATTACCTGCTTGGCTGCCTGGGCTGCGATGCGGCCGAAGTCTTCGCGGGTCTCGAGTGGGAAAGAGATTTCTTCATCGATCTGCGAATCTTTTTTCATGCGCTGCGCGTCTGCGAGCATGATGTGCTGCTCGGGGTTAAATCGGGAGCGATGGTCGTTTTCATCACGAGCCTCTTCGTCTTCTTTGCGCACGAGCGATTCGTCAACAACGATTTTTGCCTGGCGGAATTCTACGTCGCCGGTTTCTGGGTGAATGGTGGCGCGGATGATCTGGCCGCGCTTGCCGTATTCGCGGCGATACGCTGCGGCGATAGCGGTTTCGAGTGCTGCGATCACGGACTCGCGGGAAATGCCGCGTTCCTGCTGCAATTCCTCGAGAGCTGAAGAAAGTGCTTTGAGGTCAAATAGGGCCATATATTAGAGATTGTTATGAGTGAAGCGAGTTACAAGCTCTTACATCCAGCACCACTTTTGAGCGCTAGTTGTTTATGCAAATAACTCTGGATTTTGGTAATACCGAGCAAGTTTTCCACTTCAGTACATTGTTCAAAAGTGGTGCTGGATATTGAAAATTATAGTCGCGATGCTCCTTAATTTTCTAATAAAAATTCCGGCCAGAGCCGGAACTAATGACAGGAGTATACACCCCAGAAAGCCATGCGTCAATACCTGTTTGACGGCTCAGCTGAGCCATGATTTCATGGTCATAGGCAAGAAAAGGGGACGACGATGTCTAGGACAGATAAAGGCTTCCACCACGCTTTGACGGGCTACAGCCTGACCACTGCCGAGATTTTGTACCGTATACCGGATCATCAAAGTATCCTGCAAACATTTATTTGGCAGGACTACGATCTGCATCCGCGGTTTCCGAGACTCTTTAAGTTCTTGGACTATTGGGCATACAATCTCGACGGCCCGCTCCATACTGTGCGGGTCGCGCATGCACAGCTTCTTACGCCGTGGGAGATTCGTTTGCTCAAAAGCAGCAGTGTGATCAACTAACACGTTTCGGCATTTGCGGCTCCACCGGGGCCGCAAATCTTTTATACAAATATGAGTATGGCGACTGCCACGCAAAATACTGCCAACTCTACTAGCGCAAACGGATGCAACTTTACATACATATTGTGTATCCAGTTCGGGTCGCCATACTGTGCGTCGAGCTCGGCCATCTGGTCATGGGGGAATCGATAGAAATATTTTTTCGGCAGCGATGGTTTGCCGGGCGGCTGGTATAAGTACAAGAAACTAAAATGATCGCGCGATAGCGGCCAGAGCCATTGCAC
>JAGVDT010000049.1 GCA_020058565.1 Minisyncoccota bacterium
AGGCACGGTTAACGGTTAATGGCCAACACCAAAATCGTACCGTGCCTTTCGCTATTTCAAGGAACTGAAAGTGTCACTAACCCGTAGTGTACGTACAATATAGCTTGCACACTTTTATATTCGTGGGATAATGCAGGCCTGCGCAAAGCAGCTGCCCGGCACTTTCTAGAATCTGTTCATCAAGATTACCGCGTATATACGCCGAGTTCGGAATCTTAGGATTTTAGAAAGTGCCGGGAGGAAAGTCCGGACACAGGAGCTCATAAGAAGAGCAGGGCTAAAACATTCGCTCTGCGAATGTTCGCCCGTCCCTAAACGAGACTTTGTCTCGTCGGGACTAGAGTAGCGGGTAACGCCCGTCCGCCGCGAGGCGAGAGGTGCCCACAGAAACGTTTTTTTGCGAAAGCAAAAAAACGCCCTGCGAAGCTTTATGCGAAGCAGGGCGAACTCAGCAATAAGGTTGGAGAGTCCTTCCTCGCGTAAAGCTACGAAGGACACCTCTCACCAAAGGCTCGAGGTGCAACGAACAAATCCTTACTTCTGTGCAAGGCCGTGTCAAAGGACAGCTTCCAGCTATTAGCTTCCAGCTTTCAGGAAATTCCAGATTAAACTTTCTGGCCCCCCTGGCAGCTGGTAGCTGGAAGCTCGTCTGGAGAAGAGCCGCTCGAGGTGGTCGGCGACGACCATCCCAGATAAATAGTTGCGCCGATTTGCCTGCCGCAGGCAGCTGCAAATCGAGCGCCCCGAGCGAAGTCGAGGGGTAACCCTTCGATACACTCAGGGTTCTCGATTCTGCAGCCACCTACGGTGGGCAGAATCGGAACAGAATCCGGCTTACAAGCGCAGCGAAACGAGCGGAGCGAAAAAGCTCCGCTTTTTCGCTTCCGAGTGAGCAAGCTTCGACGAGGGAATCGAGTATAGCGCAGCGAAGGCGAGCAATGCAAAAGCGTTGCTCGCTTTTGCATTGGGCGAGGACTGATGTATGGCCATAGTCCCATGCCATCGGGGCAGCGAAAAACCCCGTTTACGGGGTTTTTCGCTGCGTTTGCGCGAAGTCCCCGTATGGTATTATGACTTTTCGAGTATGTACGAGGAACGATCCGCCTTGGCGCGAACCATAGATTCGCTCATTAGATACGCTGCCCTGGCGTTTGTTTTTGTCGTGCCGATTATCGTTTTTCCGGCCCCGTGGTTTGCCATACCGCAACTCAAAATGCTGGTGGCGTCGGCATTCATTGTATTTGTGTTGGTCATGTGGCTCATCCGCAGTGTTTCAGTCCGTCGAATTAGTTTTTCGTTGGATGCCATCGTGATAGCGTCGTTGCTGCTGCCCGTGGCGTATGCGGTTTCCGCATATGTTTCCGAAGCGACATTCTCATCGTTTGTCTCGGGCGAGCACTTGCAGGGAACGGTTGCCGCGATGCTTATTTTTTTTGGCGCGGTTCTGGTCGGAGCAATATCCGTCGAAGACCGGCGTACGTCTATCGCGCTCGTCCTGGTGCTTATGCTCTCCGGCGCGATCGCTTTGGCATTTCAAATCCTTCGGCTTTTTTTGCCCGGCAGCCTTGATCTTGCAGGCGCGTTAGTCGGCAACACGTCCGCCATCATCGGCACATGGCACGACCTTGCCATATTTTCAGGATTGATCCTCCTAGTGTCTCTTGGCCTTATAGAGACCTCGATAGGTCACAGCCGAGTGCTCGCCGTTTTCTTGCGCGTGCTCTCCGTCGGAGCGGCTGCGATGCTGGTGGTCACGAATTTTGCTGACGCATGGTATGCAGTTTCCGGCGCGGCGCTGTTGTTTGCTGTTTCGAGAGCGATGCGTGCGAATCGCCGACAAAAGAGTCTTGCGCTATCCGCCAGGTCGGCCATTTTCTGGCTGCTCCTCGTGCTTGTTAGCGGGTTGATGGGATACTTTGGCACCGCTGTTCAGACCAAACTTCCGGCGATGTTTCAGATCGGGCAAACCGAAGTGCGTCCTTCCTGGGAAGGAACGTTTGCTGCAGGGCAGAATCTCTACGAAGGAGGCAAGGCGCTGGTATTCGGCAGCGGCCCGAATACCTTCGACCGGCAGTGGGCGCTTTTTAAGCCTTCAGAAGTCAACACAACCAATTTCTGGGACGCAGAATTTCAGTACGGATACGGCGTGGTCCCTACCGCGATCGTCACCGTTGGCATTGTCGGCACGTTGATGTGGGTACTGCTCCTTTTTGCGCTTCTATGGACGGGCTTCAGGTCTTTCACCGACGAAAACGAAGGACGGCTCCGAGCGATTCTTTTCGTTGGCTGTGCGTTTCTATTATTTTTTCACATCATCTACGTTCCTTCGGTCGGAATTTCGCTCTTGATGTTCCTGTTGCTCGGCGTTCTGGCCGGACTCAACCCCAGTTCTTGGCGGCACAAAGAACTATCGTTCGCGCCAGCGAGCGTTGTGGCGTTTGTGCTCGTGCTCGTGGTATCGTGCGCGGTCATTGCAGCGTCGCTCATGGAATCACGGGCGATAGCCTCAACGCTCTTTACGTACCGAGCTTCGTCGTTGTACCAGACGACCGGCAACATTTCTTCCGCAGCAGATCTCGTCAATCGGTCCGTACAAATAGACCCAAAGAACGATCTCGCGCAGCGCGCCGCCGTGCAGATAGGGTTGCTGCAGTTCGCAGAACTCGCTCGCTCCAACGCTACCGACGAAGCGACGCGTGAGAAACTCCAGAAGACGCTGTCGGATACGATCGCGCACGGGCTTGCCGCCGTATCCATCGATGACTCGAGCTATCAAAACTGGCTGGCACTCGCGGGTCTGTACCAGTCGCTTGCGGGTGTCGGCGTCGAGGGAGCACACGAACAAGCGCAGACTGCATGGCGCCAGGCAGCTTCGACGACTCCTTTAAACCCGCTGCCGTTTGTCCAGCTCGGTCAGCTTGCTATGGCCCAGGGCAAAAACCAGGAGGCCGCGGCGTATTTCTCGCGAGCTATAGAGCTCAAACCCAACTTGGCGCTGCCGTATTATCTTCGGGCGCAAATCCGAGCCGGCGAGCAAAAATACCCCGAGGCAATACAAGACGCTGTCGCGGCTGCGCAGATTGCAAACCAAGATCCGCTCGGCTGGTATATGCTCGGCGCAATACTCTATGCTGCGGCAGATTATCCCAACGCCATACTTGCGCTCGAAAAGGCCGTTTCGCTTCAAAACAATTACTCAGACGCGCTTTTCGCGCTCTCCGTGACGTACAGCCTGGCGGGCGATCATCAAAAGGCGCTCATGGCGGCTCAAAAGGTCGCGGAGCTAAACCCTGACAACGCGATGGCGGCGCACGTGTACGAAAACTTGAAAGCCAACAAGCCGGCGCTTGATGGAATGCCGGGCGCAGGTAGCGCACAGAGTGAGACATCGGCGGATAATCCGACATAGTATGCTGCAGGACGAACGACAGCCCTTGCGTCCCGGTTTGCTGTTTTACGATGAGATGTCTCGTATGTATGTTCGAAGTGGACGGCATCGAACGCCGCCCTGCTATATGTCATATCGCACGTGTAAAATATGATCCATACTGCACTGCGTTTTCTTTCTGCGGAAGTCCGCGGCCTGCATGCTGCCGCGTTTGTGCTCGCCTTTTCTGCGCTTCTATCATCATTGTTGGCGCTCGGCCGGGACCGGCTTTTGGCGCACACCTTTGGCGCAGGGGCGGATCTGGATATTTATTATGCGGCGTTCCGGATTCCGGATTTGTTTTTTGTCGCTACGGGCGCGCTGGTTTCGGTATACATACTCATACCGCAACTTTCTAAGCGCACCTTCAAGGAACAAAACGACTACCTAGACACCATCCTCGCCGGGTTTCTGCTTCTTTCAACCGCTGTAGCGGGGTTGGCGGCTTTTTTTGCCCCGACAATTTTATCCGCTCTTTATCCGCAGTTTGTGGCCGACGGCAGCTTTCCGGTTTTGGTTATGCTCACGCGTATCATGCTCCTGCAGCCGATTCTCCTGGGAGTCTCAAATATTTTGGCGGCAATCACGCAGTCAAAAAATCGCTATACGCTCTATTCGATCTCGCCGCTTTTGTACAATATCGGAATTATTTTAGGGGTGCTCGTATTTTACCCGGTCTGGGGTATGGCGGGGCTTGCCTACGGGGTTTTGGTTGGGGCGTTTCTCCACATGGCAATTCAGGTGCCCTCAATCGTCAACGACGGGTTTTTGCTGCGCTTTCCGCGCATACGCGAAAGCAAAGCGCTTTTTTCCACGGCGTTTGTTTCTCTCCCGCGCGCACTTGCCCTGTCGATGAATCAAATATCCTTTTTCGGCCTTGTGGCATTCGCCGGCCTTTTGACATCAGGGTCCATAGCTATCTTTATCTTTGCATACAACCTCCAGGCCGTGCCGTTGGCGATCATGGGCGCGAGTTATTCCGTAGCCGCGTTTCCCACCCTGGCGGCAGCGTTGTCCCGCGGAGAGCGAGAGTCTTTTTTGGAACACGTCGCTATCGCGGCCCGCTACGTATTTTTCTGGTCGCTGCCGGCAACGGCGCTCATTTTGGTCCTCCGCGCACATTTGGTGCGCGTGGTATTAGGATCAGGTAACTTCGACTGGGTCGATACGCGTCTTACCGCGGCGGTTTTTGCGGTTTTGGCGCTTTCGTTGGCGGCGCAGGGCATTTCGCTTCTCCTAATTCGCGCTTACTACGCTGCTGGCAGGACGTTTGTGCCGTTTGCGGTCTCTGCCGGAACCGCTACCGCAACGCTTGGGTTAGCTGCCTTTCTTTTGTCTCAGTTCGAAAACCCGTTTGTTATGCAGGTGGCGCAGCACGTGATGCGTTTAAACGGAATCGAAGGGTCAGAGATTCTTGCACTCGCGCTTGCGTACGCTATTTCTTCCATTGCGGGGGCATGTGTGCTCTTGCTTCATTTTGAGCATCGGTTTGGCGGCTTCATACGCCGGGTTTCAAAGACTTGGTGGGAAAGTGTTCTTGCTTCCATCGCGACGCTTTCAGTGACCTATCTCGTCCTTGTGTTTTTGGGCCCTCTGGATACCGGTTCGACAACGCTTTCCGTATTTCTGAAGGGGTTTGCGGGAGGCTTGACTGGCCTTATAGTGGCTGGGACGGTCTACTGGATGCTCGGCAGCAAGGAGCTTGAGGAAACCGTGTTGGCTGCCTACGGCCGATACTTCAAGCGCACTATTGAGCCGGCTCCCGGTGTCGCCGTGGCGACCCCGGCAGAGGAGCGTCCCGGACAGTCATAGGGATTAGGCACTAGGCACTAGGTGCAGGGACCAGCTTCTTGCGTAAATCCAGCATACAAAAACATGGCGAATCATATTCGAAATTTTTCTATAATTGCGCACATTGACCACGGCAAATCCACGCTGGCCGATCGCATGCTCGAGCTTACCGGCACCATCGAGGCTCGGCGCATGCAGGAGCAGGTGCTCGATAAAATGGACCTGGAGCGCGAACGCGGCATCACCATCAAAATGGCTCCGGTGCGTATGCAGTGGCACAAAGGCGGCGCAGACTACGTGCTTAACCTCATCGACACGCCCGGACACGTAGACTTCGCCTATGAAGTTTCGAGAGCGCTCACCGCGGTGGAAGGCGTCATTCTTTTGGTGGATTCGACGCAGGGCGTCGAGGCGCAAACGCTCTCGGTGCTTCAGGTCGCCAAGCAGCTCGATCTCGTCATTATTCCGGTCGTGTCAAAAATAGACGCACCGAACGCGCGCGTGGCGGATATACGCAGCGAACTCGCGCTCCTGTTGAATTGCCCCGAAGAAGACGTGCTCGGCGCTTCAGGTAAAACAGGGGAAGGTGTCGCAGATGTCTTAAACGCCGTTATTGATCGGGTCCCGCCTCCCAAACAAGACACCGGGCATGCAGAGGGCCTCATCTTTGATTTCGGCTACAATTCGAACCGCGGCATCATCGTCTACATGCGCGTTTTTGGCGGTAGTTTCAAAAAGGGTGATGAACTTAAATTCATCGCAGCCGACGCGCAGTTTGTAGCGCTCGAAGTCGGCGTCCTTACGCCGGAGGAATCGCCCCGCGAATCTTTGGGCGAAGGGGAGATAGGCTACGTGGTAACCGGCATCAAAAAACCCGGCATCGCATCGGTTGGAGACACTATCACTACCGTGCGTAATCCCGCAAAGGCTCTGCACGGCTACCGCGCGCCGACTCCCGTCATTTGGGCCAGCGTCTATCCTGAGTCTCAGGATGATTTACCGCTGCTCAGACAGTCGCTCGAA
>JAGVDT010000092.1 GCA_020058565.1 Minisyncoccota bacterium
CCGAAAAGATGCCCCGACTCTATGTCAGAGACAAGCTCCTGAAGCGTTGCTGCCAGAGGAACGGCCAAAATAACCCCCAAAAAGCCCGCCAGCTGCCCCCCGACGATCAGCGCTAAGATGACCAAAAGCGGCGGCACGCCGACAACTCGGGTCACTACCAACGGATATATAAGGTGGTTTTCGAATTGCTGGAAAATCACATACAGTCCTATGACCGCCAGCCCCGTGATCGGCCCGCCGTAGACGAATCCAATGATTACCGCCGGAACGGCAGCCAAAGTGGGTCCGAAAACAGGAATGATCTCGAAAACTCCGGCAATCACTGCCAGTACGAGCGCATGCGGAATTCCTAAAATCGTAAGCCCGAGAAAAACGAGAATTCCGATCACAAGCGCCAGCAGGAGCTGCCCCTGCATCCAAAGACCGATTTTGTGCTGTGAACGCTTCCAAAGACCGAGCACATAGTGCTGGCGCTTTTTTGGGACAATAATGCGCAAAAAATCATCTACCCCGGTTTCGAGAACCGCAAAGTAAAAAGAAAAGATGATGATCATGATAAACGAAAATACGCCGCCGAATATTTGGGTCGCGGCCGAAAACGCGTTGGTGTAGGTGCCAGTCAGACTGAAAGCGCTCCGGACGCTCGTCATAATGTCCTCGACGGAGATTTGCGAAGGGGGCGGGACGCCGAATATCTGCGCGTAGTGGTCAATTGCGCCCATCTTAGTGAACGCTTCGAGGTACTTCGGGAGCTGAGAAACAAACGTCGCAAGATCAGCCATTACCGATGGCAAGAAGAAGAAGAAAACAATGAAAAACGTTAGGAATAAGAGCAGGTATATGGTGATCACCGCGACAATCCTTGGGAAACGCAGTCGCATGAGGTTTTTCACTCCCGGTTCTATGGCAGACGCCAAGACGATGGCCACCAGCACGTCGAGAATTAGCCAGCTCAGTTGTATAGCCGTCCAAGCGACGGCAACAATGAACAACGCCTTGAGAATCGTCCCTGCGGTGATAGTGACACTGAGTTGCCTGTCCATCCCGTTAGAAATAGGATGCGTCTCCGTCGGAGCTCCCACCCAATTTGGCTAGTGTGAATAAAAGCAGCCTCCCGCCAGGCGAATGCCTTGCGCATCTGTTGTTTCTAACGGGATCCATGCACGCATCGTAGCACAAGGTCCCTAGACTTTGACGCGTCCGGCGATCTCGCTAATAGCAACGCGCTCCTGCTCGCCAGTATCGCGATCACGGAGGGTTACGGTATCTTTTTTCTCGCTTCCACCCTCGCCCAGCGTATCAAAGTCGACAGTGATGCAATAGGGAGTGCCTATTTCATCCTGGCGGCGATAGCGCTTGCCGATGTTGCCATTGTCGTCCCACATGATTTGTGGCACATCCTTTTTGAGCATGACATACATTTCTCGGGCTTTTGCGACGAGCTCGGGTTTGTTTTTCAGTAGCGGAAAAACGGCAGCCTTTACCGGCGCCAAATGCTTCGGGAATTTGAGGAACACGCGCTTCTCTCCCCCGAGCTCGTCTTCACTATACGCTTTCGCGATAACCGCAAGCACGTGCCTGCCGAGGCCGAAGGTCGGCTCCAGAACATGCGGGATAAACTTCTGGTTCGTGGCCGGGTCCAGATACTGCAGGTCGACGCCCGAGTGCTCGATATGGTTCTTAAGGTCGAAGTCCGTGCGGTATGCTAGCCCGCCAATCTCGTCGAACTTATGCGGGAACTTGAAGTGAAAGTCTACCGTACGTTTCGAATAATGCGCGCGTTCTCCATCAGGAATCTCGATCTGCCGAATGTCTTCGGTGCTGAAGCCAAGCATCGAAAACCACTCCATCATGCGGTCTTTCCAGTAGTCAAATTTTTCCGACCAATCTTTCTCCTCGATGAAATATTCGAACTCCATTATTTCGAGCTCGCGGACGCGGAATATGAAGTCGCGCGGCGCTATCTCGTTGCGGAAATTGCGCCCTATCTGAGCGATGCCGAACGGAAGCTTCGGATGGAACGTGTCTATGATGTTTTTGAAGTTCACGAACATGCCCTGCGCCGTTTCCGGCCGCATGTAGACCGTCGTGTCGGATCCATCGACAGAGCCGACGGACGTCTTGAACATCATATTGAACTGCTGTGGTGTCGAGAGCTCGTTGCCGTCTGGGCTCTTTATGTTCTTCTCCTGTATGATCTCCCCCATCTGGGCGAGAGTCATTCCAGTGGGGTCTACGCCGGCTTCTTCGAGCAAATGGTCGGCGCGGTAGCGCTTCTTGGTCTTGGCGTCGGAAACCAACGGGTCACTGAAGCCGCCAACGTGCCCCGACGCTTCCCAGACGCGAGGGTTCATGAGGATCGCGGAGTCGATGCCAAACATGTCTTCGCGCGAGTCCACGAAATACCGCCACCAGAGGTTCTCGATGTTCTTCTTGAGCGCTACGCCGAGGGGTCCGTAGTCCCAGGTGCCTGCAAGCCCGCCGTATATCTCCGAGCCGCGATATACAAACCCCCTGCGCTTGCAGAGGGACACTATTTTTTCCATTAATTCTGCTTCTGCCATACAAGCTACAACCTACCAAGCTACCAGCTATTTCACAACTACTGCGTTTGCTGCGGTAAAGCCGGCATCACCGCTGACAAGAATGTCGGTTGACGACTTCGATACCTTGGAGAGGTTGCTCGTCAGGTCGTCTATTTTCTTCGATAGCGCTACGCCGCTTTCGTCGGTGCCTTTAAGCACAATGTTCTGAAGTATGACCGGCTGCTGCCCAATCTGGCTAGTCGACGGGGTAAAACCTATGGCTATGGCGGCCTGACGCGGCTGCGTGCCGTTTAGGCCGACGTTGGCGTCTATATCGCCGAGCCTCCATGTAACCGTGCTCTCAAGCTGATTGAAGGTTACGTTTTCGGCTGCAGGCGAATATATGCCGACCCAGCGAACATAGGGAGGTAGTTGAGCAGTGAGGGTCGCGCCGGAGATTTTGTTCGTAGTATTTGTGATGGTAAAAACGACCGCATAGGTAGTCTCGGTATTTGCTTTAGGCGGCATCGGTCCGGCGCTTCCGAACGGATTCGTATAATACAAGCCTTCCGCAATAAGCTGCAACTCGCTCGCGAGCGATATGCTCGATCGAGCCGTAGACTGTAGCGTTTGTGGCACACCGTTTTCTTCGATGCGCGAGCCGGCTGCATTTACCGAAATATCCAAATGCGGGCTTTGTGTATTGACCAACTGATCGCTTGTTGGCATCTCAAACGTAAACTGCACAGTACCCTTTTCGCCGGGATCAAGATGTTCTAAACGACCGTTCGTAGTCGTTTTGTCCCAAAAAACAGCGCCGTCGGCAGATCGATAGAAGCCATCGCTTGATCGCACGTTTGCGCCGTCGATATTGATTCCAGACAATTTCGCCACAATGACCGCGTTGTCGATGGCTTTCGAGAGGTTGTTTTGGTAACTTACCGCAACAGTCACCTTGTCACCCGGGGCCACAACAACCTTTTTCGACGTGCTTTCATTGATAATCAAACCTAGCTTGAGGAATGCTTGCGATATTCCAGACTTGAAAGTGACCACCGAAAGCGGCGTGTCGACTTTTTTATATGGTGTCGAACTGCTTGTGCCCGCAATAAAATGGAATATGCGATCATCGCCCGAATCCCCTGTCAGAGTTCCGTTGACTACTACTGTTTTCTGCTGCCCTGGATTGAAATCTCCCAACTCCCAAAGATTCCCACGGGTCGGTGCGGGCGTCGCACTAGAAAGCTTAAAACCGAATGGGTATTCCGCACTCATCAATACTTCTCTCATCGGGGTCACCGAATTAGACGTGACGGTCACCGTAAACTGCACCGGCTGGCCGGAGATCGCTTCGTTTACGCCGTCGACCGCTATGGCCAGCGGCGCGGAAGTGAAATTGAGCGTGTACCCTGACGATGCGACGTAGATCGAATTCGACCCGGCGACACGGTATTCGAGCTCGACTTGTATGTCCTCGCGCGCGCCTTCTTTTCCGGCAAACACTGCCGATACGGTGCCCTGCCGTACGCCCCCCGGCTCTATGGTGCCCAGCGGCTGTCGCAAAGAAGGCTCGTCTGTCTTGAAGTCAGTAGGCGAACGCGTGCCTGGCGGGAATTTGAGCACAAGCTCTGCCAGCTGCAGCGGAACTTTGTTTCTGTTGACGACTGCTACTTGTAGCTGGGTCACAGAGCCTCCAGCTACCTGCGGCGGACCAGATACGGAAATAGAAATATTTTGAGGAGATGCTGGCAAAGATCCGCCGCCGATCGTGAAATAGTACATAAAGAAGCCGGCAGCTCCCACAAAAAACACGATCGCCGAGCCCAAAAGCCAGTACAGAAGCGACTTCCCCAAACCTATCCCTACCGGAGCCACGAGTATTGGCTCCATTTCGGGCTCCGGTCTTTTCCAATCGCCTTCGACGACTGGCTTTGTTTCACCGAGTTCGTGGCGTTCGCGGGGGTGGATCTTTTCACTCAGGGCACGGCTATACATAGCCTCTCGTAGGCGCTGCACTCGCTCTTTTTCATGCTCAGGCTGAGAACTTTCCGGCATCCAAGAAGTATATCAGGAATCAGACTTCGATTGACTCCCGATATATCCTGAGTAGAGTTCCTGCCAGTGCAGTAGGTCTCTTAACGCAGGAGGAAAAGATGCGGATAATATGGATAGCCTGGTCGATACTTTCGAATATTGCCCTCGCAATGCTGGCGCTATATGTTTTCGCGAATCCCTTCCCTCTTGTTCAGCTCAATGAACATGGCCATCGCATTTTCGCGGTCCCAGCAGCAATGCATGGCACAGCAGTTTCCCTGCTGGAGCGCTCTGGCCTAAAGCCATACGGAACATTCACCGCAGGGGTTAGGCAGACGCTCTTTGTAGATGGCTTTACGGTCATCGCATCCGGAGCAGGCTTGCAGAAGGCCGCGATATCCGTCGCGACCAATGATCCGCTCGGCTTGTCTCGACGCGTACAAGCCTTCGCAGCGTCTCAAGGCATACCCACCAGTCTCTGGCATCCGCCGGAGCAGGCACTTCAGGGCAAACTCGTAGTCCTAAAGCTGCCAGCAGAGTTCGGGTGGGACATCGCGTATCGACTTCCCGGCATGCGCATGCCTCCACCCGAGTGGGAGTAGCGCCGACCTCGTTGGCCCGACCGCATGCACCTGCGGTCGGGCTACCTTTTTATAAATGGGTTTCGGCAAGCGCTCTATTGATGGAAGCCAGTAGTTTCGTACGCTTCGTCTCGGCCTCGCGCAAACTCTCCGGAGCGTAGTCAGAATGCGAGAAAAGCGTCGTGTCGAGCGCTTCGGCTGAAATGTAGCCGAGCGCATATAGCACCCGCGCAACGCATACGATCTCTATTGCAGGGATCGCTGGTTCGAGGTTGTATTTGGAAGCCATCAAAGCGCTCCGCGCTTCTGCGAGCGTTTGATATAGATACTCATTCCTTTCCTCGCCCGTAACAAGCCGGGTCACCAGATCTGCAATGCGTCCAAATGCTCGAGCGCCATGCATATTTTCCGCCGTGGACAAGCCCTCAAGTGGCCGCGCACCGGCGGCTCTCCAACTACGCTTGCCGCGCACCAGGGAAACGTTGGCGAGCGAATAATTCTGGAGCGCGTAGCGCATTTTCGACGTTTCAACCCTAACGGCCGAGGCTCGAGCATGCACGAGCCCGAAGTCTTTGGTATAAAGCGCATAAACTCTGTCGGATTCTCCGTATTCCCTGCTTGAGAGCGCTATGGCGTCGGTCTGGTATTTTTGATACATGACTAAATGCAGGCACTAGGCATGAGCTTCTAGCTTCGAGCTTCGAGCGAAATGGAAACTTGATGCGAGTCTAGTTTGATCGCCGTGTTAGATGGTTCGGTGAAAGAAATGCTTTCTGCTCCAACTTTGCGTGAAAGATCATCTATATGTTTTTCTATTATCGAGCGAGAGGCAGCTTCAACACCAAGGACGAGATGCATTTGATCACCGGGTTTGAGGCCGCTTTCTTTCCGGGCATTTTGTATCGCACGCGTAAGTTCACGCATAAAACCTTCCTCTCGAAGCTCGTCGGTGATCGTCGCATCAATTGAGATAGACTCTCCGTGTTTCTCAACCTTCTTAACATTAAGCTCATCAGCAATGATGTCAAAGAATTCTTCTGGGAGAGTTGAATCCGTAGGAATATGTAGGGTCGAGAGCGGTTGGCGGATTTTAATCCCGGCTCTTTCGCGCTCCTCAAGCGCAGTAGTCACGATTGAGCGTGCAACACCCATGGCTTCCACAAGCAGTTCATTTTCGGATTTTCCGCCGAGAATTCGCGTAAAGAAATTCGCTGTAGCCGTCGGCTCGGGCCAGCTAGCCAGATGCACGCTTTCTTCGTCTTCGCCTTCGCGCACTGCCTGAAAAAGATACTCCGCAAAGAAAGGCATAGTGGGGGCCATTACCAGCGAAAGTCGGTGCAGGACGTAACGCATCGTGGCCAATGCCTGATGCTTATCAATGAAGAGAGATTCCTGATCTTTTCCGCCAGAGGCGGATCCGCCCCTGGCGGAGAAACGCTCGCGCGAGCGGCGCAGATACCACACCGAAAGATCGTCGATGAATCCAGCGAGCGGACGCGAAGCTGCATCGAGCCGGTATTTATCGAATCCGTCGGTAACCTCGCCGATAAGCTGGTCTAGGCGCGCAAGAATCCAGCGGTCGAGAAGATTTTCGCTCTTCCAATCGCGTGGCGTGTCATCCGAATAGAGCTTGTAAAAGGCGAGCACATTATTTAGCCGTCCGAGGTTTTTCCTCGCAACCTCCTCAACGCCCTTTTCCGAGAAGCTCAGATTTTCAGCCTGTACCACGGGCGAGGACAAGAGGTACATGCGCAGTGCATCCGCGCCATATTTCTCCACGACAACCATCGGATCTGGATAATTATTCAGTTTTTTCGACATTTTCTTGCCATCTTCTGCCAAGACGATGCCGTTTACGATCACGTTTTGAAATGCGTTTTTGTTGAAAATCCCAGTCGCGAGCACATGCAGGTAGTAAAACCACGCGCGGGTCTGGTCGAGGCCTTCCGCAATGAATTGTGCCGGGAAGCTCGCGTCGAATTGCTCTTTTTTCTCAAACGGATAGTGGCGCTCGCCATAGGGCATCGAGCCCGAGTCAAACCACGTGTCCAATACATCCGGCACACGCTTCATGGTACCCTTACATTTCTCACAGGGAAAAGTTATTTCATCGACTATATGTTTATGTAGATCACTGATGGCCTGCCCGCTCACCTCCTCGAGCGCTACCGCGCTGCCAAATACTTGCCGGTGTCCGCACCCTCTAGAAGCTGGAAGCTCGTCGCTCGAAGCTATGCCGTTGCATACCCATATTGGCATCACGCTCGCCCAGAAACGCTGCCTGGATATTGACCAATCGCGCGCACCTTCAAGCCATTTGCCCCACCTCCCTTCTTTTATATGCTCGGGCGACCAGTTGATCGCTTTGGCATTTGAAAGCAGGTCTTCCTTGATTTGCGTGATGTTTACAAACCACGACGAAGTCGCGTAATTAAGGAGCGGCGTGTCGCAGCGCCAGCAATGCGGATATGAGTGGACGATGTTTTCTTTGGAGAAAAATAGGTCGTGTTCTTGGAGGTATTTCAGCACCGCAATGTCGGTCCCTAAGCGCACCTTGTCGTCATCGCTTCGCGGCTTTACCTCCATGCCGGCAAAGGCAGTAACTTCTGATTTCATAGTGCCGTCGAAATTTACATGCTGAACGAACGGCAATCCTACTTTTTTCGATAGCTCCCAGTCATCGGCGCCAAAAGCTGGTGCTTCATGTGCGATACCCGTACCACTATCTGCGGTCACGAAATCCGCAGCGTAAACTTTCCAGCCGTTTTCGCGATTTTTGAGGTTTTTATCACTAACGTAGTAATCGAACAACGGTTCGTATTCGAGCCCGACAAGATCACTTCCCTTTATGGTGGCTTTCGTATCTTTGAATGTCCGCGCCATAAACCCCTGACTACCGAAATCTCCCCGCTTCCATGCTTGAGTAGAAACGATATACGTCTCGGAGTCTTTCGTCATTGCGAAATACTCAATGTCTTTTCCTACTGCCAACGCAACATTTCCCGGCAGCGTCCACGGCGTGGTGGTCCACGCAAGCATGTATACATTGCCAGATAAACCGATTTTTTCCGGGTTCCACAGCCTGAACTTCACCGTCACCGCAATGTCCTTTACATCTTTGTAGCCTTCCGAAACTTCCTGCTGACTTAGTGTCGTCTCACAGCGCGGACAGATGTGCATCGAGCGGTAGTCTTCGTAGACCAAACCTTTGTCGTAGATAGATTTGAAAACCCACCACACGCTTTCCATAAAAGGCTTGTCCATGGTGCGGTAGGCGTTTTTCATATCTGCCCAGCGGCCGATGCGAGGGATTATTTTTTCCCACTCTGCGGCATACGTCATCACCTGCTCGCGGCAGCGTTCATTAAATTTCGCGATGCCGTATTCTTTGATGTCTTTTTTGTGTTTGAAGCCGAGCTCTTTTTCCACGATGTTTTCTATGGGTAGCCCATGGCAATCCCAGCCCCACACGCGCGGTACCCGGTAGCCGCGCATCGTCCAGTAGCGCGGTATTGCGTCTTTTATGACACTCGCCACTATGTGCCCGTAGTGCGGAAGCCCCGTAGCAAACGGCGGCCCGTCGTAGAAAATGTAGTCGCCTTTGAGCGCTTCTTTATCGAGCGATTTTTGAAAGATACTTTCACGCTCCCAAAATTCGAGTATTTCTTTTTCTCGAGCGGCGCTTTCAGATACTCCGGACGTGTGTTTGTTGTCTTCGGACATAGGCTACGCAATAGGCGCAAAATCTTTGTCCACCTTGGTCGGCGTGAACGTAAACGAGGTCATGTATGCATACGTAAAGGTATGGTTGCGCACGAAAGCAAGCGCCTCGTCGTTGCTCATACCCTTTGCTACCGAGACCAATGACTCGATACCGATACCATGCGTCACTATCAGCACGTTTTCATGTGAAAGTTTCGCGTCGGTTTCGTAAAGCCAGTCGCCAAAACGTCTCCGCGCATCGAGATAACTTTCGCCCTCTGGAAAAACGTCGTCGTAAGAATGTATGTGCTCGTCACGATATTTGATAAATTCGCCGATCGGTTTGCCTTGGAATATACCGAAGTTTAATTCCCGGAGGCGTTTGTCGACCTCAATGTCCGTAGCCGGAATATTCAGCACGCTTGCGGCGATCTCAGCGCTTTCGCGAGCACGGCGTATAGGCGAGCAGTAGATTTTGGTAATGCCAGATAGATTTTGTGCAGCCGCTTTTACCTGCTCTTTCCCTGCGGGTGTCAGGGCATAATTATCGTCGCTTTTGCCGTAAACAATGCCGAGCACGTTTTGCTCTGCTTCGCCGTGGCGCAGCACATAGTAGGTGTTTCCTCGCGATTCATTCATTCAGCTCATCCTAGCAGAAAACGCCTGAAATTACAGAAAAAGGGCCGCCTTGCATTGTGCAGGGCGGCCGGCGAAGAAGAGCTATTGACGCCTCCCGAGACTAAAGACCGTGTCCGAGTTAACGGGAATGGAACGAAGAGCCTCTTGAAGAGCGGACTCTAGTTGTGCCCTGTCCCAATCCGGCTGAATCGTTATGGTATCCCCTTCGCTCGTGATGATGTTCAATCCACTCGTCACCTCTCTGGTGCGCTGCGAGATGAACAGAATCATCTCGGTGAGCTCCCACGACTTGAAAGTAGGCATTCTTTCTTGCATTTCTCCTATCCTCCAATGTGTAGGTATTTTATAAACCCTTATTGAGCAGTCGCCAAATGAATTTTGTGGTCTATTCCAGCAGCTCATCCACAGAAAGCTCGTAAAAGCTGTTGACCTTGATTTCAGACGGACTTTCCTCTGCTGGGACATGGGTTAGCAGAGCTACACACTTCATATTGGCAGCTTTGGCAGCTTGCATGCCAGCGAGGCCATCCTCTATGACGACGCAATCCTCGGGTGCGGCGCCTATAAGCTCCGCAGCTCGCAGAAATATATCAGGAGCAGGCTTTCCATGCTCCACCTCATCACTACTTACCAACGCCGAAAAGTAATCTTTGACCCCTAGTACTGTGACTACTTTTTCTATGAAATCTTTACGCGACGCCGATGCTACTGCCATCGAGATCCCGCGGTCGTGGAGCCCTCGGATAAGCTCTAGTACCCCCGCCATGGGCCGGATGTGTTCGTCGCCGCTTGAAAACATCCTCCTCCATTTTTCTTCTATCAAACGCTCTGCGCTTTCCAGCAATTTCTCTGCGTCTTTAAAGACTTTTACGAAAAATAGTTTGTCAGGAGTACCGGCGTAGCGCCGAGTGATTTCATGGGGATCTAAATCTATACCATGCTCTTGAAGCAAACGACTCTCGGTCGCTGCATGCAAAACCTGCGTATCGGCTATGACACCGTCCATGTCGAAAATAACTGCTTTTTTCATATCTGGAAAAGTTTCTTCAGCATACTATCAACGGCACGCATCATGGGCTCCCCTCCTTTACCTAATTCACCAAGAATAATGGTTTTTTGGAGCGTCGCCAGTTTATCTAGTTTAATCACTGAATCGGACTTCAGACCGTTCTGTTGAGACGCCTTTATGTGTAGATCAAAAGGGCGCTTTTTCTTCGGGACAGTCGACGATATAAAGGCAACGATACAATCTTCTCCTTTCGACGCATGCAGCACTAAAGCAGGCCTCACTTTCTGTCCACTCAGATCGGTGAATGGAAATGGAATTAGAACAAATTTACCCTTAGACATATCGCCTCTTGAGATCGGCGATGGAGTATATGTCCGGCTCCTTTGCGAGAAAATCAAAACTCTTGGAGTATGCATTCACATTTGTAATATCGCTCAGAGAGTCGTTGTATGCCTGCGGAAAACCGATCAACACCGCATCAATCTCATTGCGCCGTCCTATTGCAAAGACTTCCCCACGATATCGAGCCCGGTTCACGATTTCCTTTATCTTCTTTCTCGCGTTGGTAGTAGTAAGCAGCTTCATGTACATATTGTACATATTAGCCAAATTCACGCAAGAAACACACTATTTAGCCTTTTTGCGTGCCTCCCGCTGAGACCAGTAATCATCCTCTATGAGGCCGAGTTTCGCGAGACGGGCAGTTATTGCACCTGACTTACGACCAAATTCATCAGAAAGCCCCTTTGTCGACACCCCCTTGCCAAACATTTCTTTCAGACGTTCATCATCGCCTGACGTCCAAGGCCGATTAGCATTTGGAAATTTTTCTCGGATTTTCTCCAACTTGCTTGTTTTCGGCACTTCGTAAACGGCGGCTTTTTTAGAGGGCTCTTTTGCGCCAATGGCTTTGAGGAAATTTGTTTCGAGCTTTTCGCGATCTATCGTATCAATCGTGAGTATCCTATTGCGTGCCGCATCCGAGCGAGCACGAAAAGCAGCGTCGGCGCGGATGATGTCCGGGTGGAGCATCAGGGCTTTGTCGTTGAAGCCTTCCAGATAGAGGCCTTCGAGCGAGCGCACGCGAGAAAGCGCCACGTAGCCTTGGCCGAATTCGAAAGCCCCGGAGAGGTCGATGATGGCAGCGTCCAGGGACATCCCTTGCGATTTATGTACTGTGATAGCCCATGCGAGCCTCAGCGGCACTTGTTTGATCTGCGCCAATATTTTTGAGCCGTCTACTACGCTCCATTCCCCCATCTGTGGCTCGATGCGCCTGCCGTTCTTTATCTTCACGACAGGAAATCCACTGGGCGCAAAATCCACCACTTCGCCGAGCGTGCCATTTACGTACCCTTCTTCGAAGTTGTTGCGAGTGAACATCACCTTCGCGCCTTCTTTGAGCGTGAGCCGCTCCGGCGAAAGACAGTTTTCCTTTAGCGCATCCACCAGCGCGCGAGCGCCTTTAGATTGCATTTCAAACACGCGCGATTTCGTCGAAAGCTTCCCAAGCTCCTCTTCGTTGATCCTGTCCGCCTCGGCGTTGTGCGTATGAAGCCGCGTTGCCGCACCCTTGGCGGCAGTTTTCATACGCGTGCGGATGAGGTCTTTGTGTGCTTCGCTGACGCGGCCTGCACGCACGGCATTTAAAAGTTCGAGAAACTTTTGATCTTCTTGACGATGCTGCTCAGAAAGGTAGCAGACTACGGGATTCGCGTCCTTCCAAGCCTGGGATTCAAACGCGAACTGCGCTCTCTCGAAACCCCCACCTTCGCCAAGGCTTCGGCGGGCGACGGGCGGCAACTGAAAAAAGTCTCCGACGAATATCACCTGCAGTCCCCCAAACGGCTCTTCTTCGCGCATTACACCGTGCCGCAAATTGCGCAGCACCTTATCGACACTCTGGAGTGTCGCCGCATCGAGCATGGAAATCTCGTCGATGATAAGGACTTTTGCATTTACGATTCGATGCGCGACCTTTTCTTTGCCCATAATCGCTTCAAGGTCCCAGTCTGAAATATGTTTCTTGATCCCAATCCCACTCCAGCTGTGTATGGTCATCCCATGTACATGCGTGGCCGCTATGCCGGTACTGGCCGTGACCGATGGCTCTACCGAGCGCTCACGGAGCCACTCTATATAGCGATTTATGGTGTGCGTTTTCCCCGAGCCGGGCTCCCCGGTCAAAAAAATATTGACCCCCAATTTCAGTATCGAAAGCGCCTCTTCCTGGGTCATAGAGACGCGGATAATACCATAAGAGCGAATTTGGGAAACGTGACACGCATTCCTATCGCCTAATTCGAGATAAATACTTGTGCGCCAGCGCGCGTTTGTCTTCAGAAAGACGCGTATTGATCGCATCTTCTAGCATTGCCCAATTATCCAAAGTGGGGTGATCGCTAGGCATGATATCGTCAACAAATACTATCGTGCCATCTTTGGTTCTCATGCAGTTGTTGATGCCGCCATCAAGCAAGATTCCCGCATCATCGAGTTTATTTAGAAGTACCCTCGCCTCTGCCTCGAACGGGGAGTTCTCCGCATCCAGAGTCTCACCTTCTACGCGATCGCGCTCAATAGTCGGGGGGTCAGTAGTCACCATGTGCACGTCGGGTATATTTTTTGGGAACAAAAGGTGTGCAACCTTGGTCATATAAAATTTATTTATCAACTCTTCGGGAACCTGTTCCTTTTCGTACACACCAACGACTCTACCTGCATTATCAGGATGCGGATAAACGCTTTTCTCGCCCCCAGAACCTAAAGGGGTCTGCTGTTTTACGCGATCTACGTGCCTTTCAAAATCTGGGTTAGTCATACCGACATTCTAACAAATCTCGATACTACATTTTCTCGGGGGCCGGAATGCCTAGAATCCAAAGACCATTTTTGAGTGTACGGCCTACCGCCTCTACGAGCGCGAGCTTGTGCGCGGCTGCAGGCGTACCGTCGAGAATTTGCTCCTGTGCGTACCAGGCGTTAAATGCCGATGCGAGCTCTACGAGGTAGGTCGTGAGTATATGCGGCTCTAGATGGTCTACGGCACGAGCGACTATTTCTGGAAACCTCGGAACAATCCGCGCCACAGTGTTTGGCTCCATATACCGATATATCGCTATATCTACCCCTTGCTCTTTGGCTTTCCCTAAAATCGCACGAGTGCGGGCATGCGCGTATTGGAGGTACGGGCCGGAGTCGCCTTCTACCGAAAGGGCTTTTTCTCGATCGAAGATAATATCTTTGCTCGCAGCACCTTTAAGGATCTGGTATTTGATCGCGGCAACTGCCACGTCTTGCGCCAATCTTTCCTTGTCGTCTGCCCTGCTCTCCTGCGCGCGGACTTTCGCAACATCCTTGAGTTCATTCAAAAGCGACTCGCCCGTGATGACGTTCCCGGTGCGTGAAGACATCTTGCCTTCCGAAAGGCGCATCATGCCGTGTGAAATATGCTTGGTCTTTGCGGCAAGCTCCGGAAATACGTCAGACATCGCCGCAAGAAGAACTTTGAAGTATTCGTTTATCTCGTTTCCGGTCACAATTATCGAGACATCGTATGGAAACTTTTCGGCTTTCATTTTGGAAAGGCCGAGCTCCTTTGCTTCATAGGTGGGCAATCCCTCGGAGCTGAGGAATACCCTCTTGTGAAGCCCTTTTTTCTCCCCATCGTAGATCACCGCACCATCACTTTTTTCAAATACTCCATCCTGCAGATGCGACTCAACAATCTGTTTGCCGACAGGCGCAGCTTCACTTTCAAAAAAGTAGAAGTCGAATTTAGTGCCGAGGAGAGCATACAATTTTTCAAACTGATCAAGGGAAGTCTTGCGCCCCCTATCGTACAGATCGTTTATGGTTACGTCTGAACGATCATATACTTTTTTATTTATTGCGGTTATTTCTTCTTTTGCCGGAGAATCATCGATATCCGCAGCCGCACCTGTAGCATATGCTTTACCAAGCGCTTTCACATCATCAGGAGAATCACCGTTCTTTTGGAGTCCCCAGATCGCACGTGCAACGTGTCGTCCGACATCTCCTTGATAGTTGGCACGTTTTATCTCTGCACCTGAAAACTGAATCAATCGAGAAATACTTTCACCTATCGCATTGGGTACGAGATGCCCGATATGAAATTCTTTAAAAGGATTTGGGTCGGTATATTCAACAATCACCTTTTTACCGGAGTTAGCGTTACCCGCGCCCCACATATCTGCGCTACGCGCCTCTTCAATGCCTGTCACAAGAGCATCGGGAGACAGGGTGAAATTTATAAATCCTGGGCCAGC
>JAGVDT010000067.1 GCA_020058565.1 Minisyncoccota bacterium
CATAGTGTCTGAGCGCGTCGGCCAGAATTTCCGAGGCCGAAGCGGAGCCTTTATCCACGAGAATCGCCATCTTGAGATTTTTTGTGAAAACGTCGTAGCCAAAAGAGCGGTGCACTATGTTTGCGGTGTTGCCGCTATAGTCTTCGGTCACAATCACCTTGCCGAGCGGCAAAAACCAGCTTGCCATATCGACGGCAGCCTCAAGGTATCCTCCGGGATTCCCGCGCAAATCCAGCACGAGTTTTGATTTGCCGGAGATCGCGAACTCGCGGAGCGCGTTGCGGAAAAGATCCGGTGAATTCGAGGTAAAAGTCGCCACCGACACGACATACACATCTTCAGGAATATTTTTGATTTGAGTGTCGGCCTGCGTGGCCACAATCGGCACGTCGATTGTGTCGCGTACGACCGGTATTTCTCGCGGCTCAGGCCAGCCTTCGCGTGCCACCAGAAGCTTCACCGTGGTCCCTTTTGGCCCGCGAATTTTCGATACGGCCGTTGCGACATCCATGCCCTGTGTGCTTACGTCGTCGATCTTGAGCACCCGATCACCTGCTTTCATGCCCGCTTTCTCCGCAGGGGTATTTTTGAGCGGGGAAACGACGGTCAAAACCTCGTCCTTTACGTCGATCTCCATTCCCACGCCTTCGAAGCTGCCGCTCATGTCCTGCACAAAATCTTCGTTTTCGCGCGGCGGCAGGAAAAACGTATATGGGTCATTGAGAGATGCGGCAAGGCCGCCAATCATCCCCCACACTCGATCTTTAGCAATATCCTCGCTGCTGGAAGCCGCCGACGTCGATGTAGACACGGAAGCTGGCACAAATTTCTCGTCTATCGCGCTCCATGCTTTCCACAGCGGAGAGAGATCAACGTTTTCCGGCGGAGGCGGCGAACCGACGAGTTGATTCGAAATTCCCTGTTCCACCAAATAACGCTCGGTGAAAAAGCCTCCCGCAAATCCAAGCACCAGGACCGTAAAAATAGTCGTGATCACTCCAGTTGACCAGTGCGAATTATTTTTTTCCTCAAACATCCGTTGCATTATCTCATAAATCTCAGAGATTTATACCTGATCCCCGGAAAACATCCCCGAATAGTACCAAGTTGAATTTTATGCTCTATGCGCTCTATGTGATACATGCTACCGTTTGGTTATGCATTCTCGCCACGAGCACAGCGGCTTGGTCTGGATAGATCTCGAGTCCCCTACCAGAGACGAAGTGCAGGCTTTGATCGACGAGTTCTCCATAGAGCCGCGCGTCGCCGAAGAGCTATTGCTTCCGGCGACCAAGCCGCATGTCGACTTTCATGCCAGTTATGTGTATCTGATCCTGCATTTCCCTGCCCTGAGACACTCGCACAAGCATCGGGGTCAGGAGCTGGATTTCGTGATCGGCAGGAATTTCCTGGTTACCACGCATTACGAAGCCATAGACCCGGTGCACAACTTCTCCAAAGTCTTTGAGGTGAATTCCGCTCTGGAAACTGGCAAGGTCGGAAACCACGCGGGATACATTTTCTACGCGCTTCTCAAGCGGCTTTACAAAGGCGTCGAGCATGAGCTGGAATTCATCAAGCGCGATTTAACAACGATCGAGGAGCATATCTTTTCCGGAGACGAGGTTTTGATGGTCGAGTCATTATCGCGCGCCGCCCGCGACCTCCTGAACCTGCGCCAAATCCTGGAGCCTCATCGCGAAGTTTTGCACACCCTCGAGAGCGAAGGCGCCAATTTTTTCGCCGGTGACTTTTCTGTGCAACTGCGCGCTCTTTCAAACGAATACTACAAAGTGCACAATCATATCATGCGCCTTACCGAGCAGCTGCACGAGCTGAGAGAGACCAACAACTCCCTTCTCTCGACGAAGCAAAATGAGACGATGAAAGTCTTTACCATTATGGCATTTACAACCTTTCCATTGACGCTTTTTGCGACATTGTTCGCTATTCCTGCAGAATCCACCCCGATCCTCGGAAGAGAAAATGATTTTTGGATACTTGTAAGCTGCATGGCGTTTGCGGTTTCTCTAATGCTTATGTTTTTTAAGCGCAAGAAATGGTTGTAGCGCTTTTCCGCTTTTGGCATGATCGTTGAATTCGCGCTCGCCGTCAGTAGCTGATAGGATGGTACGCATGCAATGGTTTAGACGCATCTTCCAGGTGAGTCCAGCTGCAGAAAAGGAGCGTATATTTTTCTTTAACTCCCTGGGCCGGGAGATCCGAGACTTCAAGCCGCCGGCCAAGGGGCCTGTTCGCATGTATAACTGCGGCCCTACCGTCTACGATCGGCAGCATATCGGTAATCTTTCAGCCGCTGTTTTTGCAGACACAATCCGCCGCGTGCTCGAATACAACGGCCTTACGGTTAAACAAGTCATAAACATTACGGATTTTGGCCATTTAGTGTCGGATAGCGACGAAGGCGAAGACAAAATGACCAAAGGCCTCAAGCGCGAGAAAAAAGCGCTGACCATGGAAAACATGCGTGAGTTTGCCACTAAGTACATGAATATCTACCTTGACGACATCAAGTCGCTTAACGTATCTGTAGAAAAAATTCTATTTCCGCGCGCAAGTGACTATGTGCAGCCAATGATTGCGATGATTCGAACTCTCGAAGAAAAAGGCTACGCCTACCAAATAAAAGATGGCGTATATTTCGATACCTCGCGCTTCCCCAATTACGGAGCGCTTGGCGGCATTTCCGATGGTCAGGAAGAAGGCGCGCCCTACTCCGCTGAAGCTACGAAGGGCAGGCGCATTGCGATCAATCAAGAGAAGCGTACCTCCCATGATTTTGCGCTCTGGAAGTCTGTTCCACCCCGTTCGAAGCTGGGATGGGACTCTCCGTGGGGCAAAGGATTCCCGGGGTGGCATATGGAGTGCTCTGCCATGATTCATAGCATACTCGGCGATCAAATCGATATCCATACGGGTGGGATCGAGCATATACCCATTCATCACAATAATGAGATCGCGCAGTCAGAGGCCGCTACCGGGAAAAGACCGATGTCTCGTTTTTGGCTTCATCGCGAACACATTCGCATGGAAAATACCAAGATCTCAAAGTCTATAGGCAACACTGCTTACCTGTCAGATGTAGTCGAACGAGGCATACATCCGCTCGCGCTCAGATACTGGTTTTTGACCGCGCACTATCGCCAGCCGGCAAATTTCACCTGGGAGGCTGTCGAGGCTGCGCAAAAGGCATTTTTAAGGCTTCACGGGAAATATCGATTGGTTAAGCATGCAGAACTCGAAGAACCTGCTTCGACGTTTTCTCAGAAATTTACCGAAAAACTTAACAACGACCTCGATACCCCTGGGGCAATTGCAACGATCTGGGAGAACGTAAGCGGCAATAAGCTTACGGACAGAGAAATCAAGGCGATACTTCTGCGCGCCGACCGGGTCTTGGGATTAGGATTTGAGCATTCGGATGAGCTCTTAGAGAAACTTTTGACCCCAGCGCAAGGCGTCGCGATTGATTCTTTACCAGAAGATGCCAGAAAACTTTACGATGATCGAGAGACGGCGCGAGCCCAAAAAGATTGGGCGACGTCCGATCGGCTTCGAGCGCAATTGAGAGCCGCGGGCTACGAAATAAAGGATACGCCGGACGGGAGTAAGATTCTGCGCATCTAAGCTTGTCTAGTATTTTCTCAGCGCAGTCTTTCCATATCGACCATACCGACCTATGTGTTTATTGGGTCCCGACACAATTTTCCGTTAATTCTATGCGGTAGCGTAAAGTTAGCGGGGATGTTTTTGGGTCCCTTTGTCTGTTCTCCAGAGATCAAAAGAGAGCTATACAACGAAGTTGATCAAGCGCTTTGGCACGAAGATTACTTTTTTAATCTCACCTTCGAGCCATTTCTGAACCAGTCCTTCGGCCCGCGCTCGGACATCTGCCTCAGTTGAGTTTGCGGGCATATCTAGAGTTGCACGAACCTTGCCATTTATTTGGACCACAAATTTAGCCGTGTCGTCTTCGAGATATTCTTCATCGTACTTTGGCCATTGAGACAGGTGTACTGAGCCTTTACCTTTCAGGCTCTGCCACATATCTTCGGCTATATGCGGAGCAAAAGGCGCCAAAAGCTGCACAAAAGTCTTAAGCTGCGATTTGCTCAAGCCGTCCTTCTCGGCTGCATTTACGAAAATCATCATCGTGGAAATCGCGGTATTGAACTTGAATGCCTGAATATCCTCCCCCACCTTTTTAATAGTCCGATGTAGTAACTTCTCCCTAGAACTATGGACATCGGATGTCCATAGTTGCTGAAGGCGCCAAACCCTTTCGAGAAAGCGTCGCGAGCCTATCATAGCGTTGGTGTTCCACGCTATTGCGTCGGTAAACGGCCCCATAAACATCTCATAGACACGCAGGGTGTCCGCTCCAAACTTTTTTACAATGTCGTCAGGATTTATGACATTGCCGAAACGCTTAGACATCTTGCGGCCGTCTTCGGCCTGGATAAGACCTACGGAGATCAAGCGAGTGAACGGCTCAGGTGTCGATACATAGCCCTCGTCAAAAAGGAATTTGTGCCAGAAACGAGCGTAGATCAAATGGCGCGTCGCATGCTCTGCGCCTCCGACGTACAGATCCACCGGCGCCCAGTACTTTTCTTTCTTTTTATCCACCATCGCTTTTTTATTCTTGGGGTCCATGTACCGGAGGTAGTACCAGCTCGATCCAGCCCACTGCGGCATGGTGTTGGTTTCGCGTTTCGCGGGACTTTTGCATTTTGGGCATTTCACATTGACCCATTTTTTGATGTCTGCCAGCGGCGACTCACCGGTGCCGGTAGGTTTGTAGTTTTTGACGTCAGGAAGTTTTACCGGCAGCTCTTTTTCCGGTACAGGGACGACGCCACAATTTGGACAATGAATTATCGGAATAGGTTCGCCCCAGTAGCGCTGGCGGCTGAAAACCCAATCGCGAATCTTGTAGGTCGTCTTTTTGCGGCCGAATTTTTGAGTCATCTGGACACGCGCCGCAGCAGTCTCTACACCATCAAAGTCCCCCGAATTCACCAGTAGGCCCTCTCCCGAGAAGACGCCGGCATTTCCTTCGTTCGTGAACGTATCCCATATATAGTCTTTTTCTGCAAGATTAAGAAAGGCTCTCACTTCATCTTTCTTTTTCCACAGAAGTGCGTGCTTGTCTTGCTCTTCTTGGGCGACAGGAGCTTGTTCGCCATCTCTCAGTTCAAAATACAGATATCTGAATCGGGCAAGAACATTTACTCGCTTCTGTTGATGGTAGAAATTGACATAAGAAAAGCCGCCGATCTGGTGAATAAATTCTGCGTTTACATAGCCGGTTTCTTCCCGTATTTCTCGTAAGCCGGTTTCTACCGGCTCTTCCCCTTCCTCGATACCTCCGGAAACTAAGGATCGTACATCGTGCTCTTTCCATTGCTCGCAGAGATACTCGTCTTTTTCCCAGTGCTTAACAATGCACATAACCGCATCCCTTCGTACCGTTTCCGCATCCGCCCTTACCTGCTGCTCTCTTTCCGGCGATCGCGAAATACGAGCAACCACTTGTTTTACCGGCATACCGAATTTTTCCGCAAACTCGCCATCACGTTCATCGTGTGCCGGAACCGCCATAATGGCGCCCGTACCGTAGCCAGCGAGCACGTAGTCTGCGACGAACACCGGAATTTTC
>JAGVDT010000122.1 GCA_020058565.1 Minisyncoccota bacterium
GCGTATAATCGTCCTCTAATGGGTCATCAGATATTTTCCATCGCCCTCAAGAAGCCACTCGAATTATTTTATATTTCCAAGCCCTCCGTTTCGGAGGGCTTTTTCATATGAGACTGTTTTTGGAGGACGGGTCCGTCTACGGCGGCGATAGTTTCGGCGCGAGCAAATCCATGCAGGGAGAAGTAGTCTTTAACACCGGAATGACTGGGTACGTAGAAGCTCTTACCGATCCCTCCTACGCAGGACAGATCCTTGTCTGCACGTATCCGCTGCAAGGGAATTACGGCGTGCCAAGCAGTGAGACGTTTGAGTCTGAAAGAATTCAGGTAGCAGGTCTCGTGGTATCCGAGTACTCCGAATACTATTCACACCACGACGCCAAGAAGTCACTAGGTGCGTGGCTTAGAGAAAGCGGTGTTCCTGCGATTTCCGGCGTCGACACCCGATCGATCACCAAAAAATTGCGTGAGCACGGCGTAATGCTCGGCGAACTGGCGCAAAAGAAAAGCAGAAGGCTGCATGACCCAAACAGCGACAATTTGGTTGCTGCCGTATCTCCAGCTGAGAAACGGGTATACGGCAGCGGTAAGAAAAAAATTATCGCAATCGACTGCGGTATGAAGGAAAATATCGTCCGCTCACTCGCCCGCCCTGATGTCACATTGACGCGAGTGCCGTGGGACTACGACTTCACCAAAGAAAGCTACGATGCGCTTTTCATATCAAACGGTCCCGGAAACCCGGTTATGTGCAAGAAAACAATCGAGCATATCGGACACGCGATGGCGTATAAAAAGCCGATTCTTGGAATCTGTTTGGGTAATCAGCTGCTCGCGCTCGCTGCGGGCGCAAAAACCTACAAACTTAAATATGGACATCGCGGACAGAACCAACCGGCAATTCTCCTACACGGCTCCGGAGCGATAAAAGCAGGGAGGTGTTTTATCACCTCACAGAACCACGGGTTTGCCGTTGATGTAAAAACGCTGCCCAAAGAATGGGAAGCCTGGTTTACGAACGCGAACGACGGTTCAAATGAAGGCATTAGACATAAACATATGAATTGGCGCTCAGTCCAATTCCATCCGGAGGCCGCGCCAGGGCCAACGGATACGCGGTGGATATTTGATGATTTTTTTAAATCAATATGACGGACATAAAACTTCAAGCACGAAGCACGAAATTCGAAATAAACGAACTCAAAAGCAGACCAATTTTTAAATACTTGAAAATTAATGCTTATTTCGGATTTCGTGCTTCGAATTTAATTTATGCGTAAACCAAAAAAGATCCTCCTATTGGGTTCTGGTGGCTTACGCATCGGCCAAGCGGGGGAATTCGACTACTCCGGCTCGCAGGCCATCAAAGCTTTTAAAGAAGAAGGCATACAGGTAGTCCTAATAAATCCAAACATCGCCACGGTGCAGACCGACGAGGGACTGGCTGACAAAGTGTATTTTCTTCCGCTTACGCTTGAGTATGCCGAAAGAATAATACGTGATGAAAAGCCCGACGCGATAGCGCTATCGTTTGGAGGTCAGACGGCTCTCAACCTCGGCCTAGAGCTTGAAGAAAAAGGCGTTTTAAAGAAACACAAAGTACGCGTGCTTGGGACACCAGTATCGACGATACGCGACACCGAAGATCGCGAACTATTTATCGACCGACTCAACGAAATACAGGTTCATACTGCAAAAAGCAAAGCGGTCAAAAATATAAAAGATGGCATAGCCGCCGCCACCGAAATCGGATATCCCGTCATGATGCGAAGCGGTTTTGCCCTGGGCGGACTCGGTTCCGGAATGGTAAAAAACCGGGAAGACCTCGAAAAAAGGCTCAAGGAGGCCTTTGCGACATCCCCTCAGGTTTTGATCGAAGAATATCTAGCTGGCTGGAAAGAAGTGGAATACGAAGTAGTGCGCGACAGCGCCGACAACTGCATCACGGTCTGCAACATGGAAAACATCGATCCAATGGGAGTACACACCGGTGAATCGATAGTAGTAGCACCATCACAAACGCTTTCGAACTATGAGTATCACATGCTGCGCGAGGTTGCGATCAAAACTATCAGACACCTCGGTATCGTCGGTGAATGCAACATCCAGTACGCTTTGAACCCTGAAAATTCCGAGTACCGGGTGATTGAGGTCAACGCTCGGCTCAGTCGCTCCTCAGCACTCGCCTCCAAAGCTACTGGCTACCCTCTCGCGTATGTGGCTGCGAAACTGACACTAGGATACAAACTAACCGATATTAGAAATTCCGTCACCAAAAAAACTACCGCTTGCTTTGAGCCGGCATTAGATTATCTGGTGCTCAAAATGCCGCGTTGGGATTTGACCAAATTTGATCCGCCGGCTGGCGGACGCGGCTTCCATCGTATCGGTACCGAGATGAAAAGTGTCGGCGAAGTGATGGCCATCGGCCGATCGTTTGAGGAAGTACTCCAAAAAGCCCTTCGCATGCTCAATATCGGCGCTGATGGCTTTACTGCGCATGCAAACGGCAGTTTCAGGATAGACGACTACCTAGAGCATATACAAGAACCCACCACACAACGCATATTCGCGCTCGCTGAGGCATTTCGAAAAGGTGAGACTGTAGAAAAGATACATAAACTTTCGAGGATTGATCGATGGTTTCTGAAAAAAATGCAGCACATTATCGAGATCGAAACCAAAGTAAAAAAATCGTTAACTTCCGACACCATGCTCCTCGCTAAGAAAAACGGCTTTTCGGACCGACAGATTGCACGAGTGCGAAACTCTACCGAGGATACTGTGCGTACGAAGCGCAAAAAAATGAAAATTGTCCCTGCTATCAAGCAGATAGACACACTCGCAGGTGAATTTCCCGCCCAGACGAACTACCTGTATTTGACTTATCATGGCTCTGAAAACGATCCGCCAGCCGGCGGAAAGCCGGGCAAGAAGCAAATGCTCGTAATCGGATCTGGTCCGTATTGCATTGGTTCTTCCGTAGAGTTCGACTGGTCATGCGTTCAGGCACTGAAGACTCTGCGCGCAAAAGGCTACGCGACGATCATGGTGAATTCCAACCCTGAAACGGTCTCCACCGACTACGACATGTCGGACCGTCTGTATTTTGACGAGCTGACACTCGAGCGGCTTCTAGACATCATCGATTTTGAAAAACCCGAGGCCACGGTAGTTTCTGCAGGTGGGCAAATCCCCAACAAGCTCGCGGTCTCACTCCACGAACACAGAGTAAATATATTGGGCACCTCAGCAAAAAACATTGATCGCGCGGAAGACCGACATGTTTTCTCTGCACTACTCGACAAGCTCGGGGTGGATCAGCCGTCATGGGTTGAAGTAACGACAGAAAAAGCAGCTGCAAAATTCGCCACCGAATTTGGCTACCCTGTCCTTATCAGGCCGTCGTATGTGCTTTCTGGTTCGGCAATGAATGTAGCATTTGACGAGAAATCGCTGCTGCGATTCCTACAAAAAGCTGCCGATGTTTCAGAAAAGCATCCTGTCGTGATATCGAAATTTGTTGAAAACGCACGCGAGATTGAAATAGACGGAGTCGCAAAAAATGGCAAGCTCGTCATCTACGCCATCACCGAGCACGTAGAAAACGCCGGCACTCATTCCGGAGATGCCACGGTGGTTTTGCCACCACAGAGGACCTACCTAGAGACGGTCCGACGTGCCAAGAAAATCGCCAGGGATGTTATCGAAGAGCTAAATATCACCGGGCCATTCAACATCCAATTCCTTGCAAAAGAAAATCATCTTCAGGTTATCGAATGTAACGTTCGCGCGTCGCGAAGCTTTCCTTTTGTCTCAAAGGCTACGGGACACAATTTTATTGATATCGCTATCCGTGGCATGCTCGGTGAGAAAATCACGAGCTATTTTAGGACGGTGGACTTGGATTATGTGGCGGTTAAGTCTCCGCAATTTTCATATGGTCGCATCAAGGGAGCTGACCCGATGAGCTATGTGGAAATGGCGTCCACCGGCGAGGTAGCATGCTTCGGTGACAATTTTTCCGATGCTTTGATTAATTCTATGCTTGCCTCCGGGATGCGTCTGCCCAAAAAAGGTGTACTGATCTCACTTGGTGGAGAAGAAAACAAAGTAAAGCTCTTGCCCGCACTCGAAAAGCTTTCTACGCTGGGCCTAAAGCTCTACGCGACCGAGCAAACAGCCGAATACATGCAATCGCAGGGCATTAAGGCAGACAAAGTGTATAAGATCATTACAGACAAAGACCCTGGCGTGTTACCGCTTATTGAAAGCGGTCGCGTCGACCTGATCATCAACATTCCACGTGAAGCTCTCGCACGTGAATCCTCAGACGGCTTTGTTATACGACGCAAGGCTGTAGACCTCAA
>JAGVDT010000075.1 GCA_020058565.1 Minisyncoccota bacterium
GGCAGATTTTTCTTGCAAAAATTCTTTGCCCGGGCGCTCGAAGAAAACTGCAAGCTGGCAATAGTAGAAATGACATCGGAGGGCGCTCGCCAGCACAGGCACCGCGGGATAGAGCTCGACGCGCTGCTATTCACGAATTTAGCGCCGGAACATATCGAATCGCACGGTTCGTTTGAAGCGTATCGTAACGCCAAATTCTCGATTGGACGCCAGCTCGCCCGATCGCGTAAGCGATTTAGGGTCATGGTCGCAAATGCCGACGACGTGGAAAGCTTGCGCTATCTGCAGCTCCCCGTCGAAAAGACGCTCGGGTATTCCCTGCGCGGCGATAAATCACACGCAGCCGATCAAAACGGCGGACATTTTATGTTTAACTTCACCAATATTGCGCTCAAGCTCCCGGGAAATTTTTCGCTTGAGAACGCGCTCGCCGCGGCCACGCTTGCGGACGCATTTGGAATCGGCACTCCCACCATCGCCCGCGCGCTCGGCAAGATTTCCCGCATACCCGGTCGCGCCGAAAAAATAGAAGCCGGACAAGACTTCTCGGTCGTGGTCGACTACGCGCACACGCCAGAAAGCCTTCAGGCGCTTTACAGCGCATACAGCACTGCACGAAAAATCTGCGTGCTCGGCGCGACCGGCGGCGGGCGCGATACTTGGAAGAGGCCAGTCCTCGGCAAAGTCGCGAGCGAAAATTGCGACTATGTGATACTGACCAACGAAGACCCGTACGACGAGGATCCGAAGACTATCATCAACCAGATTTCCAGCGGCATGCGAAACAAATCAGAAGTGATCCTCGATAGACGAGAAGCGATTTCAAGAGGAATTGAAATAGCCCTGAGCATGTCGAACGGGCAGAAAGACACGCAACTCCTCGACTCCGCTCCCATTCGAGGGCCTGAGCAAGGCCCCTCAGGGCCGATCGAACGGCGGGGTGATCAAAACAGCGTCGCTGTTTTGATCACCGGGAAAGGCACCGACCCCACCATTCAAGGCCCCGGGGGCTCATCTATCCCCTGGAGCGATGCCCAAATAGCGCGCGAAGCGCTGGAGACTAAACTACGCACAAAGACGGTATAATCACGGGATGATTCCCGTTAGAAGTCGCGGAAGCTACGAACACATGAACAAAGTTGTCGAAGTTATAAACAGTAATAAAGTAGGGCGCGACGGCGTGCTGTCCGCATCCTACTTCTAACGGGATGATTCTCCGTATTCTTCTCTGGCTTGTCGGGCTCATCGTCGTCCTTTTCATTGGCTACTGGGTTTTTACCGGCGGCCTTTCTCGAGGGTTTAATTTTGCGGGAGGGATAGGAAACCCCTTCGATGCTTTCATTTCGGGCAGCGCAACAGGAACGACACTGCGCTTGCCTGGCCAGCCTGACGAACTGCTCCCCGGTATCGACCTCGCCACATACATGGACGGATCTGGAAATTCGCCGAGCGGCGAATCTTCGTACGAACAATTGAGCGAACTTCAACAGCAGTACGATGAGCTATACGCTAAGGCAAAAGATCCGAAAAACTTCGGCAGTCCTTCTCCATACCGCGGACTTATTTCTTTTGGCACGTACGCCGCACAAGCAAGTGATCCAGCCTCAGAGTATATCGTTTTGTACGCAGACCAGCGCAACACTTCTCCCATATCGCTCGCAGGGTGGTCCCTACAATCAGCCGTAACTGGTGCACGGCTTGCGATACCGCCTGCTGCATCTGTATTTGTGTCAGGGGTTTTGAACAGTGCCGCCGCTGTCTCACTCGATCCTGGCGCTTCGGCTATCGTCACGTCGGGAATTTCTCCGGTCGGAGCTTCTTTTCGCGAAAATCGCTGTACGGGATATTTGGGAGAAATGCAAAACTTTACGCCAGAACTCAACCGCACCTGCCCCACCGCAGAAACTGAGCTCCCTATCACCGCACAAAATATCCAACTATACGGAGATGCCTGCATTGACTACGTAAAAAATATACCGCAGTGTCATTACCCAGGCACGGATCCTGCCATAGCGATGCCGCAAGCGTGCAAAGATTTTCTCCTTAACCGCCTTACCTACAACGGCTGCCAAGAGGCGCACCGAGGACAGCCTGGCTTCTTTTCCGGCAGTTGGCGGCTGTACCTTTCAGCAAGCACACAGCTATGGCGCGACACACATGACGTCATCAGGCTTTTGGATGATCAGGGGCGTACGGTGGATGTACTTACGTATTAGCTTCCAGCTTCGAGCTGCCAGCTTTCAGGAGACACAAGAGAACAAAACGATTCCGGCGGCGACACTGACATTGAGTGATTCTTTTTTACCGCGCATTGGAATCTCGACGAGAGCATCGCACAGGTCGCAAAGACTCTTGGAGAGACCGAGAACTTCGTTTCCGAGTATGAAAACAGTCCTCTTGTCAGGATGAAAAGTTTTGTAATCCACCGCTTGGTCATCTTGCTCTACACCCACAATCTGCCAGCCATCTTTTTTCAAACGCTTTATAAAACTATTGGGTGATTTTGCGTACTCCCAAGGAATAAACTTTTCTGCGCCGAGCGCGGTCTTAGTGATCTCCGGCACAGGCCTATCAAAACGATCTACCGGCCGAGGCGTATAGCCGCTGAGAAATATTCGAGACACTCCCGCAGCATCCGCAGTACGAAATATCGAGCCGACATTGTGCGCACTCCTGACATTATGTAGCAGCACGGCAAATTCCATGCCGTATACTGTATACCGTATACTGTATACAGCA
>JAGVDT010000108.1 GCA_020058565.1 Minisyncoccota bacterium
AAAGGCCTTGCCACACGCGCTCGCGGCATGGGTGCCAATGTCATCGTCACCGAGATAGACACGATAAAAGCCCTTGAGGCGGCTATGGACGGTTTTCGCGTCATGCCGATGGAAGAAGCCGCGCGTCTCGGAGACGTATTTTGCACCGTCACTGGAAACCGCGACGTCATCACGGAAAAGCATTTCCGCGCTATGAAGCACGGCGCCATCGTCTGCAATTCAGGGCACTTTGATGTCGAAGTAGATGTTGAGGGCCTGAAAAAAATTTCCGAGGCTTCCAAGGCGGACGTGCGGCGAAATGTCGACGAATATATAGTGGACGACAAAAGCATTTTTCTGCTTGCTGAGGGCCGCCTGGTAAACTTGGCGGCAGCTGAAGGCCACCCGGCAAGCGTAATGGACATGAGCTTTGCGACGCAGGCCCTTGCCAGCGCATGGATGGCTACCCGCTCTCCGCGTTTGGTCCCAGAAGTCTACGAGGTACCGAGCGACATAGAAGAAGAAGTGGCGCGCCTAAAGCTCGCTACCATGAACATTTCGCTCGATGAGCTTACCGCAGAGCAAAAAGCGTATCTGTCCGGATGGCAGGAGGGAACGTAAAAGAGAAAAGTATACTGTATACAGTATTCCGTATACTGCATTTGAAATTTGTATTCTGCTGTATACGGTATACCGTATGCAGAATACATTCTGTATGCGTCCTGCACATATTGTTGAGATCGTTACGCCGAAGAAGTTTCGGCTCAATGGGCTTTGGTTTGGCCCTAGAAGGCCCAGGCAAGCAATCATTTGGATTCACGGGCTTTCGAGCTCCGCTTTTTCAAAACTCGACATCGTCGCAAACCTTGCCGATACGCATACTGCCGTACTGACTTTCAACAACAGGGGGCATTCCAATGTGGTACGCATAGGACACCTTTCGGGCAAAAGCATTATCGGCGGCGCCGCATTTGAGCGGTTCGAGGATTGCGTGGATGACATTGACGGCGCGATACAATTCGCAAAAAAGGCCGGCGCGAAAAGAATATTTCTCGCAGGGCATTCCACAGGCTGCCAGAAGGCCATCTACTGGGCGCACAAAAAAGTCAAAGATAGAAACGTAAAAGGAATAATCCTCTTGGCTCCGATGAGCGATTATGCCGGCATGGTTAAAAAATACAGCCTGCCAAAAATGCGATATATGCAATCGATTGCCAAAGCTATGCTCAAGAGCGGAAAGACGGGCGAGTTTGTGCGCTCCAATTTTTGGCAAGACGAGCCTAATACTGCGCGCCGTTTTCTTTCTTTGTACACGCCTGATAGTACGGAACAATCCATATTTTCGTATTTTGATCCTTCGCGACGTGCCAGAATTCTGAGCACCGCGAAATTGCCTCTACTCAATATTCTTGCCGAAAAGGATGAATATGCCGATCGGCCTGTACACGAAATTGCTCGTTGGTTTGAGCAGCGTGGTCCTGCAAGACTGACTTCAGTAGTGGTTAAAGGAGCCAATCATAGCTTCAAGACAAAAGAACGAGAGGTGGTTCGCATAATCCGGTATTGGATTCGCAAACTGAAATGAGGCATGCGCCAGAGGTAATATTCTCCTTCGTCAGACGTCTTTCATATCGATGTGGAGTTCTCGCAAACCGGTACAGAACAGCTACTTCTGGGTCGGCATCGTTATCCTAATGCTCGTCGGTGTTTACGGATTTTGGTGGCTAACTGAGAGCCTGGATGCGCGTTCCGACGCGGTTCTCTCAGCGAGCACTACGCAGATAATGCGGGATGCAGAGTCACTTAAACGCTAGAGCGAGGGCTCGAAATAACGCGGGGTCTATGCTAAAATCGCGCCGATGGGTCCCGTTAGAAATAAAGGATGCGAAGGTTATGAGCCTGGCGGGAGGTCGCTTTTTAATACTATAGTCGAATTGGGTGTGTGCTCGGAAGGAGACGCATCCTATTTCTAACGGGATGGCAGAAACCATACACGAAGTAGCACATACGGCGACCACCGCTACCAGTACGCTCATGCACGAAGCGGGCGAAGCAGCGCACCAAAGCGGTATCCACGTGGCACTGGCCGCCGAAAGACTCGGCACATTTTTAGGCATTCCGATCACCAATACGCTCATTATGAGCTGGATCGTTATGGCCATCCTCATTACGCTCGCTTTTTTGGCTACTCGCAGACCCCAGCTGGTGCCTTCGCGCCTGCAGCTTGCGCTCGAAGAAATAATCACCGCCGTGCATACTTTTATGCGCGAAACGCTCGACAACGACAAAGTCGCGCGCCGGTATCTGCCGCTTCTCTGCACGCTTTTCCTTTTTATCGCGACGGCGAACCTCATCGAGTTTACGCCGGGTATCGGCAGCATCACTTTTTGGAACGGCCACGAAAGTGTGCCATTGCTTCGTAGCATGAACACCGACCTGAATGTCACTCTCTCGCTTGCGATCATTGTGGTAATCGTGATCGAAATCGCGGGCATCGTCGCTCTAGGTTTTTGGCGCTATGCGGGCAAATTTATCAATTTTTCTTCACCGATAAATTTCGTGGTGGGTCTTATTGAGCTTGTCTCAGAAGTGTCTCGACTCGTATCTTTTTCCTTCCGACTTTTTGGAAACATTTTTGCCGGGGAAGTGCTCTTGGCCGTAGTTACTTTTTTCATTCCGTACATACTCCCGTCGGGGCTTATGGCTTTTGAGCTTTTTGTCGGCGTAGTCCAGGGTGCAGTATTCGCGCTCCTGACTCTTTTCTTCATCAAGCTCGCAATCACCGAGGCGCATGCGGAGGAAGCACACTAGCCCAGGAGGCAAATTCCAAAACACAAGAAACAAATACCAAAGATATTGACCAAATCTAAAGACAACGATATTTTTGAGCCAGCGGGTGTCCATATCGCACATGGAGAGGAAACATGCGTGAATCTTCGGCTACAGCATCACGAAGCAAAATTCGTGTCATACGCATAGATGTGATTTCAGGGGCAAAATATCCCGTCGGGGAATTTTACACACCAGAAGAAGCCTTTGAGGTCACCGATGACCGCAATCGTAAGCGCCGCCTACTCCAAGACCAAGGCGACATCTACTGCGCATATGATGACCTCGGAAATGAGCTGAGAGGCATAGAGGACCTCGAAGCCTGAAGTTGGCTCGTCAGGCGGCCCGGGCACGTTTTATCGCTCGGGCTCCTTCTTTTATTACCGC
>JAGVDT010000068.1 GCA_020058565.1 Minisyncoccota bacterium
AGGGGAGAGGCGGCTGGAGGATAGGGGCAAGCGTTTCGTCCATATCGAAGACGGCCGCCCGGATTTCGCTCATGAACGCACGATAGCACGAAATCCACTGCTTCCAAAAAAAAGCCTTGAACGCGTGCTAAAATCGGAACAACGTCTCTACATGCGCAGACGAGTCCTCATGTTTGGGTGGGAATTTCCTCCGCACAACAGCGGCGGTTTGGGTGTGGCGTGTTACGGCCTTACGAGAGCGCTCAGCGAACTCGGGTTGGACGTTACTTTTGTGATGCCGAAAAAACTCAACGTGGGGGCGCCTTGGGCAAAATTTGTTTTTGCGGATATGCCCTCGGTAAAATTTCATGCCGTTAATTCTCCTGTCACGGGATACGCCACGGCCACATCGAAAACTTCACTGATGTCATGGAGACGGCCCGGTGCTCAAATATATGGCAACGACTTGATGTCCGAAGTGATGCGATATGCGCTGGCAGGAAAGGAAATTGCTCACGATGAGGAATTCGACGTGATTTATGCGCATGACTGGCTTTCCTTCGGCGCCGGGATAATGGCAAAAGAAGCCACGGGCAAGCCTTTGATCGCGCACGTGCATGCGACCGAAATCGACCGGACCGGAAATCGTGCGACGGTTAATCCGGATGTCTTTGAACTGGAGCGCGAAGGAATGGAGGCGGCAAATTTGGTTGTGGCCGTATCCGATTTTACAAAACAACTGATTGTGCGCGAATACGGCATCCCGGCCGCAAAAATCCGCGTCGTGCACAACGGCATCGACGAAGAAACCATGCCCAAAGCCGGAGGCTGGCTTCCGCGTCTGAGGCAGCTGAAAGCTGCCGGTTTTAAGCTGGTTCTTTTTCTCGGCCGAGTGACGCTGCAGAAGGGGCCGGATTATTTTGTGCGAGTTGCCAAACGAGTTTCAGAAAGAAATCCGAAAGTCATGTTCATACTTTCGGGTTCGGGGGATATGGACGGCAGCATTATGCGCTTGGCTGCGGAATTGGGCGTTGCGGACCGGGTGCTTTTCTCGGGTTTCGTTACGGGTCCCGATCGGTACGAAATGTACGCGGCAGCGGATTTGTATTGCATGCCGAGCGTTTCGGAGCCTTTTGGCATATCGCCTCTGGAGGCCATGAAAACGGGCACGCCGGTTTTGGTATCCAAACAATCCGGCATTTCTGAAGTAGTGAAGCATGCACTCAAGGTGGATTTTTGGGATGTTGACGAAATGGCAAACAAAATACTTTCTTTTGTGGATCATCCCGGACTTTCGGAAACGCTCGCGCAGAATGCACTCATGGAAGCCAACAGGCTCACCTGGATGGAAGCCGGCAAAAAAGTGGATAGCATCATCCAAGAGGTCGCGTGACAGGGTATAATGTTCTGGATGAAGTCGGCACTAAACCGTTCGTTTTCTGCTGTTGCACTTTCTACACGCTACACTCTACACGCTACAAGCTGCCTTGCATGAAATCCGTCTGCTTTTATTTTCAGGTGCATCAGCCGTATCGCGTTAAACACTATCGCGTTTTCGATATTGGCAACGATCCGGAATATTTCAACGACCGATCTGAGAGCGACCTCAACAACCGGAAAATCGTAGAGAAAGTCGCGCGCAAATCGTATGTCCCGGCTACCCGGCTTATCTTGGAGCTTTTGCGACGACATCCGAATTTCAAAGTATCGTTTTCTTTTTCGGGGATCGCGCTCGAACAGCTCGAACGATACGCACCTGAAGCGTTGCAGCTTTTCAAAGAAGTGGTCGACACCGGGAGGGCCGAAGTTTTGGGCGAAACCTACTATCATTCGCTCGCTTTTTTTTATTCTCAGCCGGAATTCGAGCGTCAGGTGGGCAAACACCGCGACCTTATTCGCAGAATATTTGGCGTGTGGCCGCGAGTATTCCGCAATACCGAACTTTCGTATCGAAATGATCTCGCGCATTGGGCGGAACGCTCCGGCTATGACGGCATAATAGCGGAAGGCTGGGATCCGATCCTTGGCTGGCGAAGTCCGAATTATGTCTATCGGCCGGTCGGCACTAAAAACATTAAACTGCTTCTGAAAAACTATCGGCTCTCCGACGATGTGGCTTTTAGGTTTTCTTCGCGCAGCTGGTCAGAATGGCCGCTTACCACGGAAAAATACGGGCAATGGCTCGGGGTAGCAGAAGGCGATACCGTGAACCTTTTTATGGATTACGAAACCTTTGGCGAACATCAGTGGGAAGATACGGGCATATTTCACTTTCTAGAAGCTTTGCCCGACGAAGTTTTCCGAAATTCGGGCTTGGATTTTAAGACCCCGTCGGAAGTCATAGCGTCCTACGATGCCAGAGATCATGTCGACATGCCGCATGTGGTTACCTGGGCGGATACCGACCGCGATTTGACCGCGTGGGTAGGCAACCCCATGCAGGAAGCGGCGATACGCGCCGTCTACGGGCTCGAGGACAAAGTCCTGGACATAAACGACCACAAGCTTCTTGAAGACTGGCGCAGACTCCAAACCTCAGACCATTTCTACTACATGTGCACCAAATGGTTTGCGGACGGTGATGTGCATGCGTACTTTTCACCATATGAAAGTCCATATGATGCATACATTGCGTATATGAACGCGCTTTCCGATCTGCGCCTGCGCTTGGAAAAACGCAGCGCATAGAAAATTATCAATAACCAAGAAACAATAACCAAACAAATCAGAATAACCAATTTCCAAACAGGTCCAGGAGCCAGCTGCGCTCGGGATTTTTTTGGAGCTTGGGATTTGGTGCTTCAGCTTCGCTGCTATGTCTCGCTCAATTGTACTTAGTAACGGTGAACTTGCGGTGGCGATAGACGACCGCGCGCAAGTGCGCGACATCTACTATCCGCATGTCGGGCTCGAAGACCACGTCCGGGGGCACTACATCCACCGTGTGGGGATTTGGGTAGACAACCAGCTTACCTGGCTCTCTGACCCTGAATGGCAGATACAAGTCAGATGCGCAGACGAATCGCTCTCGAGCGCTATTTCCGCCACCCATGCGCGTCACCAGGTAGAGCTTACGTTTACCGACATCGTATACAACGAGAAATCGGTTTTTCTTCGGCGCATCGTTATAAAAAATGCGTCCGACCGAGAGAGGGACATCAAGCTCTATATGGCGCACCAGTTTGAAATATACAAAGCGCACGGCGGCGACACGGCGTACTACGATCCGCAAACGCACTCGATCATCCACTACAAGGGCCGCAGGGTATTTTTGATCAGCGGTGAAATTCAGGGCGAGCCGTTTCAGGACTATGGTACGGGCCTCGCCAATTTTCATGGCCATGAAGGCTCCCATAAAGACGCGGAGGACGGACAGCTGAGCAAAAATCCGATAGAGCACGGTCCCGCCGACAGCGTGCTCGGCCTGTATGCCCGGTATGCGGGCGGAGAGTCGCACACAGCGCACTACTGGATCGCTGCAGCACAAACCATTCCTGACGCACACGAACTCGACGGCTACATCCGCAGAAAAACCCCTGCTCATTTGCTTGAGAGCGCGAGCGATTATTGGCGGGCGTGGGTCAACGCATACGGCTGGAGTTTTCATCGACTTTCACCGGAGCAAATTGCTCTATTCAAAAAGAGTCTGATGTATGTGCGCGCCCATGTGGACATCGACGGAGGGGTCGTCGCATCGATCGACAGCGACATTCTTAACTACGGACTCGACACGTATTCATATGTCTGGCCAAGAGATGCGGCGTACTCTGCGCTTGCCCTAGACTATGCGGGAGACAGTAATTCGGCAAAGCGTTTCCTGGAGTTTAGCAAGCAGGTGCTTTTCAAGGATGGCTATCTGATGCACAAGTATCTTCCCGATCATTCGCTCGGCAGCTCCTGGCATCCTTGGGTGAGAAACGGTCGCTCCGAACTGCCCATTCAAGAAGACGAAACAGCTATTGTCTTGTACTTGCTCAACGCACACTATGCGCACACGCACGATGTGGAATTTTTGGAAAGCATGTACGCGCCGCTTGTAGAAAAAATGGCTGATTTTATGCTTATGTATCGAGATCCGCAGACGAAGCTGCCGCTCCAGTCGTATGATCTTTGGGAAGAAAAACGCGGTGCATCCACGTATACCTGTGCCTCGGTCTATGGCGCCCTGACGGCAGCGGCAGATTTGTCTCGGATACTCGGAAAGCGCGACAAAGAAGAAAAGTATCGCGCCGCTGCGCTAGAGATTCGGGACGCCATTCTCAAGCATCTCTGGGATGATACCGAAGGATATTTTGTAAAACTCGTTGATAGGGAAGGTGACGTGGTGAAGAAAGATAAGACTCTCGATGCATCGAGCGCATACGGGGTATTTTTATTCAATGTATTGCCAAAAGATGATCCGCGTTTGGCCAAAGCGTTTGAAACAACCGTGCGCAGGCTCAGCTACGGCATTCCTTCCGGAGGAATAGCGCGCTATGAAGGCGACAACTACTACCGCAACGACCGCGAAAGCGCGGGAAACCCGTGGTTTGTCACCACGCTCTGGTACGCTGAATACTTGATAGCAAATGCCCGCACCGAGCATGATTTTGACCATGTTCGTGACATTTTTGCCTGGGTAGTAAAACATGCGCTTCCGTCAGGAGTTTTGTCGGAGCAGCTGAATCCCCAAACTGGCGAACAAGTCTCGGTAGCGCCGCTGACCTGGAGCCACTCTGCCTACGTAACCGCCGTAATCAAATACTTACGCAAACTCGAAGAACTTGGTATCGCGCAATCGTTGAATCCTACTTCGTAAAATAAAAATATGACGCTCTTATGGACGGCCGTCCATAAGAGCGTCATAGACAAAGGCTACACCTCGATAAAGCTATAAAGTTGTGTCATTCATACCAAGGCCCGGCCTTGGTATGCCCTAGGACAAGCGTGTTCATACCAAGGCCCGGCCTTGGTATGGCGTCGGCCTTGGTATGGCGTACATGTTTGTCGCAAGGGACGCTAGGAAGAAATACATCCGGCCCACGGATCAGCTGCATCGAGAATTCAATAAAGCCCTAGAAGTTCTTTATCGCGATTCAATGTGCTTCTGGCAGGCGCTCAACGCGTTAGAGGACTGCGCAACGTAGGATAGCTGCGCAACAGTCTCGCCTACGATACAAACAAAACCCGCTGCAGATGGTTACTGCGGCGGGTCAATCTTTTACCCGCGGCGGACGGCCATGTAGATGTCTTCGAGGGCTTTGACCGCGTCGCCTGCGGCGATGTTGTTTTGGTGGTATACGCCGTCGGTTACATCGCCCGCAGCCCAGATGCGCGGGTGCGAGGTGCGCTGGGATTTTGGGTCGGTCACGACTTGTTTGATTTCATTGAGCTTTACGGTATCGCCGAGCCACTCGCTGTTGGGCAAAAGGCCGATTTCGATAAATATGCCGCCGACGTCCAATCTCGTTTCGACGCCAGTGATTGTATCCTTGTAGGACAGGCCGTTGGCGAATTGCTCACCATGAACAGCAGTTGGGACGGCGTTTAATATCAATTTGAAATTAGGGTTTTTCTTCGCAGTCTCAACACTTATTTCATCTGCGCGTAAGACATCAGAACGATTCAAGAGATACACGGTAGGGCAGTACGCCAGTAGCTGTAGCGCGGATTCAAAGCCGGCGTTTCCGCCACCGACCACTGCCACCGGCTGCCCAGCAAACAGCGGTCCGTCGCAGCTCGCGCAGTAGGTGAGGCCTTTTTGGTCGTACTCGGCAGCACCGGGAACTTCGAGTTTGCGGCGACGCGAGCCACTGGCTATCAAAAGGGTTTTGCCTTCCAATACCTCGCCTTTGTCGAGGATTACTTTCACGCTGTCTGCTGTAGCCTCAAGCTTTGCAGC
>JAGVDT010000086.1 GCA_020058565.1 Minisyncoccota bacterium
CCCTTTCCTCGTATCCCAACACCACTTTTACTTTTTACGCTTAGCGATTTTCTCAAGCCTATTGGCTACCTTACTCTTCCTGGGCCTGGTTAATCTCTAGCGTAAAAGTGGTGCTGGACCACACGCTTTAAAGAACCTAAATATTCGTTATTCCCCGCCCGCCGACACGGACAGACCCACTAATAGCCGAAGTATACCCTCATACCAATGTGCAAACAACTGACAAAATCGTACGCAACGTAACACATGATACACAAAACAGGCCGTAGATTGGTGTACGGACATGCGACCCCGCCATTTTGCAGGCAAGCCGCCCGAATACAGCGTACCTAAGTCCCCATGAAGGCCTAGTGAGGTTTTTGGAAAACCAACCAATAGTGCTTGTTCGGGTATTTCTCATCGCCGAAATTAGTGCTCTTTTCTATGATCTCTTTTTCAAGTATCTTTAGACCCTTGAAGTGTCGTTTTATTTCTGCGTCGTTGAAAATCTTCTCGTATTTTCCGTCACCACGCACAAAAGAGTTTTTTTCATGTCCTGGCGCCACCTTGGTTACATGCTTATGAAATTCAGCGCCAACTGCGTGTAAATACGCCATCAGATATCCTCCCGGCTTTAGCACTCGTATCATCTCCTTTAGAGCTTTTCTGCGTCCGATTTCGGATTCTATATCAGTCGAGGCAAAACAATCCACGCCGAAGTCAAAACTGTTTGACTTAAATGGCCATTTCTTTGTTGCGTCCGAGACAATAAACTTTGCCGTGGTCCCTTTTGCCCGACTTTTAGCCACCTTGATAGCAGCCGGTGAAAAATCGAAGCCGACAGCCTCTATACCTTTTTTGGCTAGCCAGATTACGTTGCGTCCTTTGCCACATCCCATTTCAACTCCAGTCTCATACGGCATTTTGTTGTTCTGAAGAAAGTCGAAAAATTTTTCTACACCACTCGAAGCAGCCTGGGAATCCATCTGCACGAGGACAGACGGATTTTTATGTTCGGCGTCCCATGCTTTTTGTTGAGCTGTATGAGTGACTTTTTTCACCCGAACACTATATCAGCGATATCGCGGCGGAAGGTATTGATGGCGGTGGAATTTGGTGGCCTGGTCGGGTAGGTCCTATTGCTTAGTATCACGAGCGCAGTATCTTTTTTGCGATCTACTATGAGGCTCGTGCCGGTAAAACCAGTTTTGCCAAAGGCATCGTTTGAAGTATAGCTACCCATGAAATGCGCAGCATTTTTCTCCCACCCAAGGCCTTCTTCTGCACCCTTCAAGACCGCAGGATACTCTCTACGCATCAAAGCTTCAAGAAATTTTAAGAGATCGCCAGCACTCGAAAAAAGCCCTGCATGTCCGACACTTCTGCGCGCCAGAGCAAAGACTCGGGAACTTTCATCATGCACCACTCCTCGAACTTCTCGCCCTTGTTGAATTTCGCTGGGAGCGCAGTCGCTAGCGGTCGGAAAAAATGTTGTATGGTTCATCTCCAATGGTTCGAAGAAATATCGGTGCCCGAGCTCGGCCACCGAGGCCCCGCCCACACGTTCGAGAACGACCCCCAGCACATAGGTTGGGAGGTTGGTGTAAATGCTCTCCCCCGGCGCTGCCGCAAATCCTGTGTCGAATATATGCGTACGGATTTGTTCAAACGTCCGGAAGCGCAGATCTGAAAGCCGCGGTCCTCGGACCCGATATCTCAACAAGTCCTCAATTGTTGCGCCGAAATCATTTTGAAATTCGGGAATGTGCTTCTTTACTTTGTCTTTCAGCCGAAGCTTTTTTACGGCGATGAATTCAAGCGCAAGCGAACCGGTGGGAATGGATTTAGTAATCGAGGCACAGTCGTAGAGAGTGTCTTCTGTAACACTCGCTGCATCGTAGGCCAGCGTTCCCGCCGACAGGATATACCGACTACCTTTTCGCGAAACGCCTACTGCGCACCCGGGAAACACTTTTTCGACTATTGCTGACTTTGCTCTGCGAACGATCGTTTCCGGCATCATATCTAATCTCTCGCGCATGCTCCCCGATGTCAATCGGGTATTTACCGGTAAAACATGAAGTATTGAGACTGCTCTCGGGTACCCCGATCGCGCAGACCATTCCCGCAAGGGAAAGGTACTGGAGCGATGTCGCACCGAGATACGTGCGGGTATCTTGTTCGCTTTTAAGCGCTGCAACCAACTGATCTTGCCTCGGCGTATCTATGCCGTAGAAATCGGGGAATTTGACCGGCGGAGACGATACGAGAAAATGCACTTCTTTGGCGCCAGCTTCAAAAAGCATTTTTACTATCTGCCGCGAAGTCGTCCCGCGTACTATAGAGTCGTCCACGACGACGACTCGCTTGCCGCGTATGACTTCCGGGATAGTCATGAGCTTCATCTTCACACCCTGCTCGCGCAGATGTTGTTCGGGCTGGATGAACGTGCGGTGGATATAACGGTTTTTGGATAGTCCGAGCTCAAACGGAATACCGGAGACCTGCGAATACCCTAGAGCGACCGGTATAGCAGTTTCCGGTACAGGTATCACTACGTCAGCTCTGATCTTGCGTTCCTGTGCCAACTGCTTGCCAAAATTCTTGCGTACTTCATAAACCGACTTCCCCAGCAATGCCGAATCTTGTCGCGCAAAATACACGAATTCGAATACGTCGAATTTCGGATCAACAGGCGCGAGACGAATACTGCGCAGCCCCTTCTTGTCGACGATTATCATTTCTCCCGGCTCGACATCGCGCACATACTCGGCGCCTATTGTCTGAAGTGCACATGTTTCCGACGAAAAGATATACTTATCGGCAAGTTTGCCCATAGAAAGCGGGCGTATACCGCACCGGTCGCGGATGGCGATGAGCCGGTCATGTCCCATCACCAATATTGAAAATGCTCCCGTGATAAAAGGATAGACTTCCATTACCGCGTCTTCTAGGGCCGCGCCCTTTTTCATTGCTGCAGAAATCGCGTCCACGATTATGCGCGAGTCCGATGCCTCGGAAATATCGTCGCACATCCTGAGATAATTCCATAGTGCGGTAGTCGACGGTATGTTGCCATTATGGGCAAGGGCAAAAGACTGTTTCCAGCCTACCATTGGCTGAATGTGCTCAGGCTTTGACCCTGCCGAGGTCGAGTAGCGATTGTGCCCCACCGCGATATGCCCATGAAGATTCGTGATGCTTTCTTCGTCAAAAATCTGCGCTACGAGCCCCATGTCTTTGCGCGCACGCAGACGCTCGCCGTCGGATGTCACTATTCCTGCACTTTCCTGCCCGCGATGCTGCAGCGCGTAAAGGCCAAAATACGTGAGCCGCGCGACATCGAGACCTTTGCCATAGACGCCGAAGACTCCGCATTTTTCTTTAACCTCGTTCATGCCCGTTCACACGAAAAAGCATTGTTCCTGCAATGCACTTTTTCGCGTTGAGTTAGAAATATCACCATACTCTATTTTTCATCCATGCCGTTGAAAATCAAGAACAATTGCGATGCTTTTTCGTGTGACGGGTCATGCATTAGGATAGGTTTCTTTTATTTCTTTGGCTAAGTATGGATTCCACATGGCGCCGGTCGCGCTCATGACCACATCCGCGCCTGCTTCACGATACTCTTTGAAATCTGAAGGAACGGTGACGCCGCCAACGCCAATTACGGCAAAATCCCCGCCTGTCTTTTTTCGAACTGCCACTAATTTTCTGGTCATCTCCAGCCCCGCCCATTTGATGGCGGCGCCGCATACGCCGCTTCTGAGACGCAGCGGACTTCCCGGAAGCGCTTGGTTGCCGCTTATATCTACTACCGGTGCTGCTATGGTATTTATGCTCGATATTCCTTGGGCGTACTTTTTTGCTATGTGCGCAAGCGCCTCTATTTCTTGATCGCTTTGGTAATACCCGACTTTTAGTATTAAAGGTTTATCGCCCAGTTTCTCGCGAAGCGCCGCGCTCACGCGCTCGGTCATGTCGAGATTGTAGCAAACCAGTCCTTCGTTACCTATATTCGGGCACGACAGATTGGCTTCATAAATTTTTGCGCCGGTTGCGAGACTCAGCTCGGCCGCGCGGGCAAAGTCTTCAACAAACTCATCTGCGGTCTGCCCCTCGCGAACCGTGCCCATAAAACTCATGACCATGGCTTGTCCTTCGCCAGCTGCGTTAACCGCCTTTTTTGCGTCTTCTTGCCAGATAGAGGCTTTGCGCGAGGGCACGCCAAAGGAGTTGGTTATCGAAAGCGGTTCGTAGTATTCGGCCTCCGCACGAAGCGGTTTCTTTGCTTTTTCCAGAGTCAGATCGCCTTCTATTTTTACTCCGAGGACGTTGGGAAACGGATGGCATGGGAATTCCCCGCTGCGCACGGTTTTATACACTGGGATATCGAATCCTTTTTTGAAGGCAGCAGTAACGTATTTGCTGTTCAAAAGCGGACCTGCAGGAATGCCGAGCGGGTAGCTGACTTTTATGCCCACGAAATCAAATCTCGGGCTTGCCCCCGCGATCTCTACGCCATCCACAAAACCATTGAACGGCCCTTCGGTGTAGTTTTCTTCGTACGACTTGAGTGGATCGTAAAAAGGCGCCGCTAACATGCTCCCATCATACTGGATTATCTGTAGCAAACCATACCCGCGTGCGATAGGTACTAAGAATCGGATATACCTCTTGCTGATGCACCCGCATCAGCTAGACGTATATTGCGTAACGCCTTCTGATTCAGGCTAAAAACCGGACTGAAAAACCAGTCGTAATTTCCGGCAAACACCCCCTCTTCAACTAGAGCCGGCAAGCCGCCGCTAGTTCATCGGTGTCGGCAGAAGTTAGTGAAATATCGTCGCCTTGGTTGAGGTAGTACATTATGGCGTCTTCGTCCTCCACATGATCCAACCCCAACGCATGCCCTAGTTCGTGGGCAAGCACGCGGGTAAGAAGATTATTGTTTTCATACTCGAAAATCGTTATTGTCTCCACCCCCATCTCG
>JAGVDT010000041.1 GCA_020058565.1 Minisyncoccota bacterium
CTATCGTTTCTTTGCTATCGTTCAGCGGTCACAGCTAACCGGCCAGTGCCGGAAGGAGGTGCAGAATGCAAAAAAGGAATTGGGTGCCAGTGCTCTATACTGCTACCTCTTGTCTCAATGGCACCCAATTCCCCTTTCTTTTCCCTAACTTTCCGACCTTGCGAAAAAGGCTAATACAATATATAGTGTGCGCACGCCCCCTTGAGGGGTTTATTAATTACTAGGTTAATCGGATAACAGCTTGCGGGTATTAATAATCCGTTGAGGATCACCGTAAGTTCCGACCATTACAATGGCAACAGCTACAGAAAGTAAAAAAGCCGTCGACTCCGACGCAGAGGAAGTAATCGCGAAAACAGGCCCGATGGAAGAAATGCTTGCGGCCGCGCCAGCGCGCCCGCAGATAGACGACGTGGTAGAAGGCCCGGTCGTGGCTATCGGCCGCGCCCGCGTTTTCGTGGACCTCGCTCCGTTTGGCACCGGCATCATTTACGGCCGCGAATACCTTTCGGCGCGCGATGCCCTTAAAAACACCAACATCGGCGACATCGTCACCGCGAAAGTCGTTGGCTCTGACAACGACGAAGGCTACATCGAGCTATCGCTGCGCGAGGCTCGCCAGGCCCTCATCTGGGGCGAGGCAGAAACCGCGTTGCAGAAAAAAACTGTCTTTACGCTTCCTATTTCGGACGCCAACAAAGGCGGCCTAATCATCAACTGGAACGGCATCCAGGGCTTCTTGCCGGCTTCGCAGTTGGCTCCGCTTCATTACCCGCGCGTCCCGGATGGCGACAAAGACAAAATATTTGTCGAACTCAAAAAGCTCATTGGCACTCCACTAGAGCTTCTGATCATCACGGCTTCTCCAAAGGAACAAAAGCTCATCTTCTCTGAAAAGGGCGCGGGCACTTCCGAACGCTCGAACCTTGTCGAGAAATACCACGTGGGCGATGTCTTTGACGGCGTCGTCACCGGCGCTACGGACTTCGGCGTGTTTGTGAAAATAGAAGACGGCCTCGAGGGCCTCGTGCACATTTCCGAAATGGACTGGGCGCTCGTGGAAAACCCAAAGACGCGCTACAAAGTTGGCGACAAACTCAAAGTAAAAGTCATCGAGATCAAAGACGACAAGATTTCGCTGTCGATCAAAGCGCTCATGGAGGACCCATGGAAAGCTGCCGCGGCAAAATACAAAAAAGATCAGAAAGTCGAGGCCGTGGTCATCAAATACAACAAACACGGCGCGCTCGCTTCTATCGAAGAAGGCGTTGCCGGACTGGTGCACATATCTGAATTCGCTTCGGAAGCGGACCTCCGCCAGAAATTGGAACTTGGAAAAGTGTACCCGTTCACGATTACGTTCTTCGAGCCGAAAGACCGCCGCATGACCCTCAAACCTGCCGCATAAGCAGCTGCAAACTTCACCGGCACTTCATAAAGCTTCAGTACCATAGGTACTGAAGCTTTTATGATGATAGTACTAGAACAAGAAAGATGGTGGTGGGTCGAACAAGCCGAGAAGCTGGGGTATACGTTGTATGCAAAAGAACGCCAAAGGCTTTTTGATGCCCCGAAAACCCCGCCCTCGCCGTGGGACCTTCATGCAGAGGATTAGCATGCAATCTATTTTCTTACCTTTGCATTGCGAAGCCGGAAACTTTCGCCTGCTTCAGTAGAATAGCCTCCTGGGTAGCGCCTAGTTCCTATTGAATTCGTTCATCGCGATCATCGGGCCCCGCTCAACGGTTGCAGTAATAGCATCATTGACGCGCTTAAAAACCTTTTTCAGCTCTTCTGTTTCCAGCGCATTAAATTTGCCCAAAATAAATTTGTTGACCGCTTCCTCGCCCTGCGGTTTTTTCATCGCGCCGGAGGCCGCCTCCGGACAAACACCGATGCGGATGCGCGCGAATTTGCGTGTTTTGACCGCCCGCATGATGCTATCGAGGCCTTTGTGCCCGCCGGAACCGCGATCGTAGGACAGTTTTATTTTCCCGATAGGCAGATCAAGGTCGTCGTATACCACAAGCATCTTTTCGGCGGCCTTGGGACCTTTTACGTATTTTAAAACCGCGCTTCCGGATTTGTTCATATACGTCTCCGGCAGAAGCAGCACAAAAATGTGCTTCCCTATGGCGCCTTTTGCGACGGTGAGTTCGTTTTTTTTGTCTTCTTTCCAGTCACGCAAGTCATTTTTCTTGGCAAAGTGCTCCAAAGCCATTCTGCCGGCGTTGTGCCGAGTGTTGTCGTACTCTGCGCCAGGATTTCCAAGCCCCACGATGACCCAAGACATAAGAATAGTTTCTAGCTTGTAGCTTGTAGCTTGTAGGAAATGCAGTAAAACATGATGTGCATAGTAACAGAAGAATAAAAACCCTGCATTTCCGCGCTTTCTGTTCTACATCTACTTCCTTTTTTGGATTTTTGCGTCGTAATCTTCATATTTCGTTTGACACGTATCTTTGTGGTGCTGTAAAATGCTGCCACATGTCGAATTCGGTGATAGATAACAGCAGTTCACCGTACCCCGATAGAGATACAACAGTATTCTCTGTACTTTTCGCGGCAGTATTTGATGCAGCGAAGAAACCATATGCCTGAACCAGTAGAATCCGTCTCAAATGGGGCACCTGTAACGATCCAAAATGATCGCTCTCTTTTCGGCTACGCGCTCTTCGCGGTCGCTCTTGCCCTCATCATACGTTTTTTTGTTGCGACGCCGTACATCGTTTCCGGCGCTTCCATGGAGCACACCTACGAAAACCACGACTACCTGATCATCGACCGGCTCACCTACGACGTCTCAGCGCCTCAGCGAGGCGACGTGGTGGTGTTTGGCCTGCCGCAGGAGCCTTCACGAGACCTCATCAAACGCGTCATCGGCCTGCCGGGCGAGACCGTAGAGCTCACCGGCAACGGCCCAAGCGTAAAAATTTTCAACAGCGCGCATCCCGAGGGTTTTATGCTCGATGAGCCGTATCTTTCTTCAGAAAACCTCGGCGGAGCAAGCAACATGAAAGTCACGCTCGGCAACGAACAGTATTTTGTGCTAGGCGACAACCGAAAAGTCAGCGCAGATTCCCGACTCTGGGGGACGCTCCCGCGAGAAGACATCGTCGGGCGGGTGCTTCTGCGGCTATTCCCGTTTAACGCAATCGACTTTTTGCCGGGCAAGGTAACGTATGAAGAAATGTGAAGAAAAATGAGCCGCAACGACTACGCGCCTAACGGAGTCCTGTTTTCAAACCAACGCACCTATGAAAAACAAACATTACATCGCAAATTCCGGCATTATTAGCGCTAAACTTCCGACACGCAAAAGCGGTGCCGGGTGTACGTTGTTTCTGCATTCGCTTACCTCATAAGGAAAACTAACATGCTTCGCATACGCGACACTCGCCACAGCTCGACCGCATCTCTGTTAAGCGACGCTATTCAAATCGCCGAGTACTACGGTTTTGTGCCTATGGAAAACCTGCGCCGTTCGGAAAATATGCAGAAAAAGCCGCCGACCGCGGCCGAGATCGACGAATTGCTGAATTTCGCGCGCAAAGACGAGCGTTCGCTTACCGCCGTTGCGCGAAAAGCCGTCATGACTGCCCGCGAACTCGGCGAGGCGACTTTTGCCTGGCGGATAGCGCAGTCAGCCGGCGCGCTTCCGAGCATCACGCTGGAGCTGCATGTCTTTGGGCATGGCTCGGCTATGGCCGAAGCGCTTTTGATCGTGGTGGGAAACGCGATAGTGCAAAACGCAGGCATCCAGCAGCGAACCCTCTACCTCAACAACCTCGGGTCATCCGAGAGCTCCGGCCGGTACGTGCGCGACGTGCAGCAATACCTCCGCAAACATATAGAGAGCATCTCGCCGACGCTGCGTCCGCGCGCAGCGGTAGATCCGCTCGGCACTTTGGTGCAGCTCATAGACCGCGGACATCCGGCGATAGCGCGCGCGCCGCAGGCTACCGAATACCTCACCGAAGACGAACGCCGCCGTTTCTGGGAATTTTTGGAGTATCTTGAGGTCTTTGGCCTTCCGTACGAACTCTCGGGGCACGTCCTCGGCAGCCGCGACGTATGGTCGCACGCGCTCTACGAAATCGCGACCACTGACCCTGAGACACAGGCGCGACTGCCTCTGGCTTTTGGCGGCAGATACGATCCGGTAATCAGCCGTTTTGCCAGAAGGCCCGAAGGCGCCGCTATGATAGGCATCAATGTCGAAGTCCGAGGCGGCACGCGGCCCAAAAAAGCGAGCCGGCCATCGCCTGGAATATTCTTTGCGCATTTGGGCCGCGAAGCGCGTCGACGCGCGCTCGGTGTTATCGAATCACTGCGCGGCGCAGAGATTCCCGTGCATCAGTCGCTCACGTACGAACGCCTGGGCGAGCAAATGGCGGCAGCACGCAAGCTCGCCGTCCCCTATATATTGATCATGGGTCATAAAGAAGCAGTCGAAAACGCCATTCTCGTGCGCGAGGTAGCGACCAATTCCCAGGAAAGCGTCCCACTCGAAGACCTAACCAACTATCTCAAGCGCCGAAGAATGGGAATCAAACAGGCCCTGGGCGCTACCTTGTAATTGCCTGCTAAGATAAAAACCCATTTGGAGGTCAGACCTCCAAAAGCTGACAAGGGATGCGCTCAAAAATACTTTTCATTGACCTTTGAGCTGTTTATTGATATACTTCCGGCCACATATGATAAATGCAGAAGTGACTAAAAGCGGCACCGAAAGCGTCCTTTCCACGCTCCGCAAATTCTCTCGCAAAGTCCAAGGCACCGGGCTTATCAAAAACGCCCGCGCTCGCCGCTACCACAGCCGCGGCATGTCCAAAGCAGTCAAGAAAAAGCGCGCACTCAAGCTTATCAAGCGCCGCTCCGACTTCCGCCAGCTCGTCAAAGAGGGCAAGGCCGAGGAGCGCCAGCCGCGCCGTTTCGCGCGTGAACGAACAGAGCCGCAAACTCCTCGCTCGACCGGGCCTGGATCAGGCCTTGGCGAAAACACGCCAATCGCCCGCTAGTTAGCCCTAAATGTCTACTGAGATCAAATGCACTATCCGGCACCCCGTGCCGGATTTGCCGTATAAAGAAATCACCAAGGCAATTTTAGGCCCGAGCTATGAATTATCGTTGGTAATTTGCGGCGACAAGCTCGCGCGGGCTATCAATATCAAACATCGGCAAAAATCTTACAAACCCAACGTTCTTTCATTTCCATACAGCAAAACTGAAGGAGAGATTTTTTTGAATGTCCCCTGCGCCGAACGCGAAGCGCATAAGTATGGCGTACGCCTCAAGGCTCGGATGGCTCTTTTGTTCATTCACGGATGCTTTCATTTGGCCGGACACAAGCACGGCAGCAAGATGGAAGCGCTTGAACAGAAAATGCTGAAGAAATACGGACTTTAGGTCAAAATGCAAAAACCAAAGGCCAAAATGTCATCCAAAATGGCAAGAGAGCGGCGCTATTTCATTTTGGACTTTTCTTTGTCATTTTGAGTTTTGGCTTTTACACTTTGGTTTTTTGTCCCCTTTTAAGCCGCTTTTCATCGCTGGCCAAGCAGGTACAATAGTCGGACGCGTCTAACCGGTACACCGGCACGTGTTTCGCTATGCAGAAATTCTACACTGGGATAGACATTGGCACCTACCACGTCAAATGCGTGATCGCTTCGCCTCCGGTGACGCCAGATGCGCCGATGCAGGTTTTGGGTACCGGCACGGCAAGCTCACGCGGTCTGCGCCACGGATATATTGTCGACACCAAAGAAGCAGCTGCGAGCATTCGCGAAGCCGTCGCTCGCGCCTCGCAAGCAGCAAAAGTAAAAGTCACGCATGCGCGCGTAGCGATGGGCGGCATCGGCCTCGATGAAGTGCGCTCGATCGGCGATGTGACCCTGACCACTTCCGGTGGCATCGTGACATCGCGCGACATGGAACGTGCGGTGAAAGAATCCGAAAAGCGCGCGGCCGGAAGACTGGTCAATCGCACCGTCATCCATGCTATCCCGCTCGAATATCGCGTCGACGGCAACAAAGTGTTCGGAAAACCCGAAGGGCTGCAGGGCACGAAGCTCTCCGTCGACACGCTCCTGATCACGATGCTCGCCAAACATCACGATGATATTTTGGATGCCGTGGAAATGGCAAATGTGGAAGCGGAGGGAGTAATGGCTTCACCTATTGCGGCGTCATTTGTCACGCTCACTAAAGCGCAAAAGACAGCTGGCGTCGCGCTGGCCAACATCGGCTCTGAAACGCTCACCATAATCGTTTACGACAACGACACGCCGGTATCCGTAAAAGTCTTCCCCGTGGGAGCCTCGTCCATCACCGAAAAGATCGCTTTGGATTTCCAACTTTCGCTTCCTGAGGCCGAGCAGGCCAAGCGCGGGGCGGTGCTCGGCGGTGAAATACCTGCGCGAAAAATACAGACCATCGTAAACAACCGCCTCAAAGACATGTTTAGTCTCGTGAATGCGCATCTGAAAACCATCAACCGCCAACGGCTTTTGCCGGCAGGTGTCGTCATGACGGGTGGCGGCTCCGGGATCACCAACGCCATAGAGGTCGCCCGAGCCGTTTTAAAATTACCCTCTTCGGTTTCAAGCGTAGGCGCGCTGGCGCGCAGCGCCACGGTAGACGCCACATGGGCCGTAGCATACGGCCTTTGCCGCTGGGCATATGCCGAAGACATCACCGATCCCGGGCATTCTTTTATGGATGTCTTTGCGGGTGGATGGGAGTCGGTAAAAAATCTTTTCCGATCGCTATTGCCATAAAAAAGGCGCGAGGCGTCAGGCACTAGCTTATAGCTTTTAATGTAGCTTGATAGCTGGAAGCTAGTAGTGAAAGAAGATTGGGAACATCCACGCGCTTGAAAAAACCTGAACGGAAATTTTTCCGTCATGACGCCACCTCTAGTAGCGTAGGAACA